>DATKYL010000082.1:0-7612 GCA_035528515.1 Acidobacteriota bacterium
GACCCCGCCACGACTTAGCCCCGACGCTGTGACTTTGAGGATCATTGCATGAAGCTGAGGTGGACCATCCCGGCCATCGTATTAGCGGCGATTTTACTCGTCGCGGGTTTCACCCTGCCCCGCGCGGAGTACGTGGATACGTCCACCGATGTCCCCGACAAGACCGACATCGACCTGATCCCCCAACCGGTTGAACCGATGACCCTTGAGGAACGGCGCGCCTGGGTCGACTACGTCTACAGCCTCAGACGCAGTGAGTCACCCCCGCCCCCTGACGGCGAGAGCTTTGAGGTTATCTACGGCGACGACGACCGCAAAGACTACTACGATATCGATGACCCCAATCTGGCGGAAGTTTCGGAGGCGGTCTGCCTCGTGGTCGAGAGGAACGAGCTGACCGACAACGGGGACGGAACCTACACGCTCGCGGCCGCCCCGTGGGAGATTCAGGGCGGCGCTACGGTCTGCCTCGACGAGCGTTTCCAGGGCCAATTGCGTGCGGGCTACTGCACCGGATTTCTGGTCGGCAATGACATCCTCGTGACCGCCGGGCACTGCATCAGCAGTTCAAGCTGCGGGCTGGTCGCCTTTGTCTTCGGGTTCCGCAAGACCGATTCGCTGACACCCGCCCCCACCGTTTACAGCGCCGATGACGTGTATTTCTGCAGCGGCATGATCAATCAGATCGTCAGCGGCGACCGCGACCACGCGGTGGTGCAGCTCGACCGGCCGGTCGTCGGGCGTACGCCGCTGTTGATTCGCCGCGACGGCCTTATCCCCAACGGCGACCCGCTGGCGGTGATCGGTCACGGGATCGTACTCCCATTCAAGGCGGCGGGCGGGGCGATCGTGCAGAACAACAAAGGCGACACCGCCTACTTCCAGGCCAACCTCGACACCTACGGCGGCAACTCTGGATCGCCGGTCTTCAACCTGAACAACTACGTCGTGGAAGGTATTCTCGTTCGCGGCGCCCCCGACTTCGTCTACGATCCCGTCGAGTACTGCGTACGGTCGAACGTCGTGCCCAACACCGGCAACACCGGCAACGGTCTCGATTTCGAGGAAGTCAGCAAGACAATCACCTTTGCCGCGTCGATTCCCCAGATCGAGTTCCCGGAAGGGACGATTCTCCTCAACCGGGCCGTCTACAACTGCGATGACATCGTCGGCATCGAAATGCGCGACTCCGATCTGGCCGGCCACGGATCCGACAGCGCCGTTGTCACCACCCCGGGCGGCGACAACGAAACCGTCATCCTGACCGAGACCCTGCCCGGCGTAGCGGTATTCACCGGCACGATCCCGACCGGATTCGGAGCGCCGATCCCCGGCGACGGCATCGTGCAGGCGGACGACGGCGGCACCATTACCGCCTCCTACTTCGACGCCGACGACGGAACCGGGACACCGGCAATCGCAACTGACAGCGCCGCCGTCGACTGCACCCCCCCGATCATCACGAATGTGAGCGTACAGAACATCCTCGGCACCGAAGTCTGGATCGCGTTCGACACCGATGAGCCGGCACGAGGCGCCGTGCGCCACGATCTGGACTGTTCCGTTCTGGACCAGTCGGTCATCGGTCCGGACGGGCGGACCGCGCACCTGATTATCCTGACCGACCTGATCCCACTGACCGATTACTTCTTCGCGGCGGAGGCAGCAGATGCCGCCGCCAATACCGCCGTCGACGACAACGGCGGCCTGTGCCACACGTTCACGACCGGGGCGCAGCCCGACATGTTCACCGAGGAATTCGCCGCCGCCGACAACGACCTGGCCGACCAGACACTGACGTTCATCCCCAACGGCTCCGCCGACTTCTACCTGGCCTGCCGCGAACCGGCCGTGCAGTTCCCCACCGACCCGGCCGGCGGTTCGCTTCTGAGTCTTGCCGATGACCACTACGTTAAGGTCTTCCTCAGTGGACCCGTCGAGGTCAGTCTATATGGCGTCGATTACGCCTCTTTTTACGTCGGCTCAAACGGATACGTGACCTTCAATGACGGCGACATCGACTTCGACGAGTCGCTCGCCGAGCACTTCGGCCCGCTGCCACGCATCTCCGGCCTCTACGACGATCTCAATCCGGCGCTGACAGGTACGGTGAGCTACCGGCAGCTCGCCGACCGCGTTGCCGTCACGTATCAGGACGTTTCCGAAAACGGTGAGGGTGGTCCGAACAACTTCCAGATTGAGATGTTCTTCAACGGCCGGATCGCGATCACGCACCTTGGCATCAGCGCACCTGACGGGATCGTCGGGCTGTCATCCGGCGAGGGTATGCCGGCTCTCTTCGTCGAGAGCGATCTCACGGCCTATGGGCCCTGCACCTGCGATGACGGCGACGTCGACGGTGTCTGCGATTCGGTGGATAATTGCCCGGCGCTGGCCAATCCGTTGCAGGAGGACTCAGATAGCGACGAGATCGGCGACGCCTGCGACAACTGCCCCGCGAAGACCAACGCCCTTCAGGAGGACGCCGACCTTGACCTGGTCGGTGACGCCTGTGACAACTGCCCGTGGTTCGCCAATCCGGATCAGATCGGTTGCGTGTATCACAGCGATGCGAATGCTGACGGTGTCATCAACATTGTCGATGTGACGATATTCGTCGACATCGCATTTCGCGGCGGTGCGCCGATCATCGACGCGTCCTGCCCGCATGCACCCGCCGGTCGGACAGACATCAACTGCGACGGGGAGACGACGGTGATCGACGTGGTGATGATCGTCGATGTCGCTTTCCGCGGCGCCACGGCCAACTTCTGCAACCCCTGCGCGTGCAATCCCTACCCGGACAACTGCCCGTAGTCGCCGCCACGGATCGGTTCGACTCAAACGAAATCGGATAAGCGCACCGGAAGACGCGCGGCACCCCACGTGCCCGGCGCCGGATCGAAGCGTCCGGCACACGGCGCACCACATTCGCCGCAACGGCCATCGGCGGTCAGATTCCACGCGGTCAGGACAAACCAGTCCCGGCCGATGACGCGCGCACCGCAGGCGTGGCAGTACGTCGCATCCCCCTCCTCATCGTGTACGTTGCCGGTGTAGGCATACCGCACACCGTTGGCCAGCGCAATCTGCCTGGCCCGCCGGAGCGTCGCCAGTGGGGTGGGCGGACGGTCGATCATCTTCCAGTCCGGATGAAAGGCGGAGAAGTGCATCGGGACATCCGGGCCCAGATGCGCGACCACCCACTGGGTCAGTTCTTCGATCTCGGATTCGGAATCATTCCAGCCCGGGATGAGCAACGTCGTCAACTCGAGCCAGACGTCAGTCTCCCGTTTGAGATAGACCAGCGTGTCGAGGACCGGCTGCAAAGTGCCGCTGCAGAGATCCCGGTAGAATGAATCGGTAAAGGCTTTAAGATCGACGTTGGCCGCGTCGATCGTGCGATAGAACACGGCGCGCGGTTCCGCGCACACGTAACCCGCCGTCACCGCGACCGTGCGGATCCCGGCCTCGCGGCAGGCCTGCGCGACGTCGATCGCATATTCATGGAAGATCACCGGATCGTTGTAGGTGAAGGCCACGCTGCGGCATCCCAGCTCCTGCGCCGCGCGGGCGATGACCTCCGGGGAGGCGCTGTCGGCCAGTGTGTCAATCTCGCGCGACTTGCTGATATCCCAGTTCTGGCAGAACCGGCAAGCCAGGTTGCACCCCGCGGTACCGAACGACAGAACCGGTGTCCCCGGGTAGAAGTGATGCAGCGGCTTCTTCTCGATCGGATCGACACAGAACCCGCTCGAACGGCCGTAGGAGGTCAGCACGACCGCGTCCTTGTGCCGCGCCCGAACGAAGCACAGGCCCCGCTGCCCCTCATTCAGCTTACAGAAACGGGGGCAGAGATCGCACTGCACCCGGCCATCGTCGAGACGATGCCAGTGCCGGGTGGGAACGGTATGGCTTAACTCTAGGGCAGTCACGGCAGCACTCAGACAATCACCTGTCCGGAGAAACTCTGACCCTCTTTCCACTCCGAAGAACCTCCATTAGCTCACTCGCCGGTGTGTATGAGGAGTCCTTCGCTATCGCACTGTCGCAACTGATGATGGCTCCGGTCGTCTCGCCCAGTTCCGAAAGCAGAGCCGCGAGATTGCACCAAGCAGGCGCATCATCACTCTTCAGCAGTAGTGCTCTTCTATAGCTCGCGACTGCGCCTGCGATGTTTCCCAAGCGAGCCAGCGCAAGACCTCGGCAGCGCCAAGAAGTCCGATTCAGGGAGTCCAGACGGAGCGCCATGTCGAGGCTTGATAGGCCTGCAGTATCCAGCCCCATATCCATCAATGCACACCCGCGATTCGCCCATGCGTCCGCCAGACCACTATCGAGGGTAATTGCGCTGTCACATGCAGCGACCGCCTCATCGAACCGCCCCAAGTATCCGAGAGCGGCAGCCCTACTCGTCCATGCCTCTATCGACGAAGGATCAGCAATCAATGCGGAGTCGAGAGCTATCACTGCATCGGCATGATCTCCCAAAGCCACCAACGCACCCCCGCGGTTGATCCATGCGCCTGCCAGGCTTCTATCAATGCTCAGCGCTCTATCAGCGGTCTCAAGCGCGTCATTCCAACGCCCCATCGAGAAGAAAATGCCGGCCTTGCTTATCCAGGCGATCGCCATGGTACTGTCGTACGTCAGCGCACTGTCGAGGCTGGACAGTGCCTCTACACTCCGTCCGATCTCCCTTAAGGAAACGCCTCGGTTGTACCAAGCATCTGGATCACTTCGCCGAATCGCTATCGCAACGTCGAAACAACCCATTGCCGAGTCGTTCAGAGCCATGGAACCGAGAGCAGCCCCTCGTCCAACCCAAGCACTAGAGAACCGAGGACGATAGGCAATCGCGCTGTCGTACACGGCTGCGGCAAGGCGAAACCTGCTCAACTTGGCGTGCGAGAGACCCATGAAATAGAATATCTTGCCCCTCCGGGTGGAATCCCCTGGTGCTGCGAGCAGTGCGAATCCCAACCTGTCCAAGCCAGTCTCGTAATCTCCGGCCCCGATGGCCGCGAGCGCAGAGTCGTACGTGGTGGTAGCCACCTCGGCAAGCTGTGCGGTCAGGACCTGAATGATCTTAGACTGCTTGTCCCCGACAGCAGCCGAGACCGAGAGCCGCTCCAGGGCATGCTCAAGACGCCCCCGCTCGATGATTCCCTCCTTCGCTCCTTCCCTCGCCGCCTCAGTAACACTCTCAACGTCCAATTCGTCGCCTGCCAGATTCCCGAGCAAAGCGGCGCCTCCCCCGAGACCCAAGGCAATGACCCCGATCATCCAAGCGCGACGTTTGGAGGCTTGGCGAGGGCGGTCAAGCAACAGCTTCCAGATGCCGAGAAGCGTCGCGGCGGAAAGGAGGAAAAGGGTCAACACTTTCATCTGCAAGTCCCCATGAACAACAGTATTATGCTGTTTCCGCACCCAATAAGCCACTGGTTAGAGTACTTTCGGGGGCCACGCGGTCAATGTGCCACAACAGGCTCCGCTCGCCGATCTGCCCCCCCGCCTTGTCACCGGGCCCCCGATCTGGTATCCTTCCCTACATGGCACCGACGCCCGAACAACCCGGCCTGATGGTCAACGAGATCTTCGCCAGCATTCAGGGGGAATCAACCTGGGCGGGCGTCCCCTGCGTCTTCGTGCGACTGACCGGATGCAACCTGCGCTGTGAATGGTGCGATACGGCGTACGCCTTCTATGAAGGGGAAAGACTCTCGATCGACGCTGTCATCAGGCGGATCGACGCGTTCGGACTGCCGACCGTCGAGATCACCGGCGGTGAGCCGCTCCTGCAGCCGGGCACGGCGGTCCTCGCCGAAAAGCTCATCGCCCTCGGCCGGACCGTGCTGGTCGAGACATCGGGGGCCTCCCCGATCGACGGGCTCCCGGCGGGCCTGATTCGCATAATGGACATCAAGTGTCCCTCCTCCGGCGAGTCCGACCGTAATCACTGGCCGAACATCGACCACCTGACACCGGCCGACGAGGTGAAGTTCGTCATCGGCGACCGCGAAGACTACGACTGGGCGCGCGACGTGGTAGCGCGGCACGATCTGACATCCCGCTGCACGGTTTTGTTCGCCCCTGTATTCGGCCGGTTAGAACCGCGCGAGCTGGCCGATTGGATTCTCGCCGACAAACCGGGCGTACGGCTGCAACTCCAAATCCACAAATTCATCTGGAACCCGGAGGCGCGAGCGGTATGACCGGCGACTCCCCGGCGGTGGTGCTGCTCAGCGGCGGCCTCGACTCAGCCGTCGTCCTCGCGATCTGCCGTACCGAAGGCTTTCGTCCCTGTGCCCTGACGATCGACTACGGTCAACGCAACCGTCTCGAACTCGAAGGCGCTACGCAAATCTCCGACGCGCTCGGCGCCGAGCAGCACATTGTCCTGAAAATCGACCTGACCCAGTGGGGCGGCTCGGCGCTGACCGGTGGGCACGAGGTGCCGACCGGACGCGCGATCGAGGAAATGGCTCATTCGATTCCGATTACGTACGTCCCCGCCCGCAACACGATCTTCCTCTCCGTGGCAATGGCCTGGGCGGAAACGCTGGGAACGGGCCACGTCTATATCGGCGCCCACGCGCTCGATTACTCCGGATACCCCGACTGCCGTCCCGAGTATTTCCGCGCTTTCGAGCAGATGGCCAATCTCGCCACCCGGAGCGGGGTCGAGGAGAATACCACCTGGCAGATCCATACACCGCTCCTGCGCATGACCAAACAGCAGATCGTTCGGCGGGGCGTGGCGCTGGCCGTGCCCTTCGAGCACACGCACAGCTGCTATCAACCCACCAGGGACGGGTTGGCGTGCGGCGTCTGCGACGCCTGCCTGCTCCGGCTGGCGGCTTTTGCCGCGGTCGGTATACCGGATCCGATTCATTACCGACAGGACGGGACAACGTCATCGTGAACATCACCCTCTGCCGAGCGTTCCACTTCGACTCCGCCCACCGCAATGCCTCGCCCGGAGCGCCTCCACCGGTGACCCGGATGCACGGCCACACCTACGAGGCAGCGGTGCGCCTGTCGGGACCGATCGACAAACACATGGGCTGGCTTCTCGACTTCGGGGAGATCAAGACAATCGCGGGCGGGGTGATCGACCGTCTCGACCACCGCTGTCTCAATGAGATCGACGGGATGACCGATACGACGGTCGGCGACGTCGCCCGCTGGGCGACCGCTTCTCTGCAGGAGAAACTGGGCGACAACGCCACCTGCGATATCCGCGTCCTCGGCGCGACCGGCTTCACACCGACCGTCGCCGACGACGACCTTCAGGCGACGGGGATGCGTGTCGCTTTCGGATTCCCAGCCGCGCACTACCTGCCGCGGCTGCCCGCCACCCATAAGTGCCGCCGCCTGCACGGGCACAGCTTCGCGTGTGACGTCGTCGCGGACAATGCCAACGCAGTCATCGATCGCCTGCGCAAAGTCTACCCATTGCTCGATCATACGCTGTTGAACGAGATCGACGGTCTCGACAACCCGACGTCGGAGAATCTCGCTCACTGGCTATGGACCCGGCTGGGGGATGATATCGCGCTCAATGAAATCGTCGTGCGGGAAACCTGCACCACCAGCTGCATCTTACGAG
>DATKYL010000083.1:0-22222 GCA_035528515.1 Acidobacteriota bacterium
ATAGGGGGAGAACAACCTTCCGTTACTGCATGTAGGGCATGTGTGGAGACACTACCTGGGCCATAGAGGGCTGCTCTCCCGAGGGTCTTGTATCACTCAAGGCACAATACGGCGCTCCCGAACCCCCTGAACAGACATAGAGAAGGTGCATCCGTACCACCTGTGATTGACCGCACGTGTTCAACGACCAGTGACAACATACATCTCCCCCTCCATACTGTCAACACGAAACTTGCGCGGCTGTTCCCGGCGTGAAGTGCCCCACGCGCGGCGGCGACACCCCGGAACGTCGTGCCGCACGTCCACCAGACACATACACTTACCCTGTCTGCAGGAGACGGGACCATGCCAGACTCCCCCGCAGGAGTCCGGGACACGAGACACGGGGAGCGGGGAAAGAGACCCCCACCGGTCAACAGATCGGCTGTGGACCGCCACGAAATACGTGATTCACCAACAGCACAACGTCGAATACGTTGATGACGCCGTCGCAGTTCACGTCACCGACGCTCGGGGGGCAGGGGTAATCGCTCCCGCGAAACGCAGTGCCGACCATCATCACCACGTCGAGAACGTTGAAGACACCATCGTGGTTCAGGTCGCCTTTCACGGTGAACGGAACAGTAATGGAACCACCCACCAGTTTGGCGACCGGTTTGTAGATGACCAGGGAGTCGAAGACAGTACCCTCCTCGACGATAACGAGGACGGTGTCGTAATCCCAATAGGTGGTGTCCGATGAGGGTATGGTCAGGGCACCCTTCGTCGAGAAAAAAGTCCCCACCGAGTTGAGGTTGAGACCGATCGTCCGGTCGAGAACCGTATCCTCCACGCCGCAATTCACGCGTCCGATGACCTTCACCAGCACGCCGCTGGCATAAGGCAGAATGGGCAGGGGAAACTCGTCGGCATCGATGTCGGCGATCCCCAGCAACTGAATGTTGAGCCCGCCCAGCGTGGTGGCGGAGGTTAAATCCCAGTTCTCCGCCAGTGTGCCCTGCACGGAGGAGGGGACGAGCTCCAACGTGCAGAGGCTCGTGTCAATGATCGTGCACGCGGAGTCGATGCAGGTATAGCAGGTATCGATCGTCGTGTCGGCCGTGAATTCCATCAGGTCGGGACGCGACAGCGTGATAGAAACCTGATAGGCGCTAATCGAGTCGGACAGGTTCTGCAGGAACACCGAGACCGGCACCGCGTGGCCGGGAGAACCGAGCGTGTCGGCCACATCGACGATCAGGAAGGTGTCGACGTGGATGATCGTATCCATATCCTGGGCCGAGGCCCGGTCGGCGCCGGAGAAAAGCAGTCCGACTATCAGCAGAACGGAGGCGAGGACCGCCCGCTGGATGTGAACGCACGGCATGGACAACTCCTTGGTCATTCGGGACACCCTCGTTGCGCCAGCGGCCACGCGCGGCGCGCCCGACGGCACACGGCACGCGAGTCACACACCGATCCTCCGCAACGGGAGGCTGCGATGCACACTCGTCAAGGCGGTCCCACGCCTTGCTGACCAGCGTCCTTATACGTTTATCGAACTACCGACCGCCCCACTCGAGTGATCCAAGCCAAATCACAGGCGGAAACAGCTCGACAAACCACGCGCTGTCGCTTCGAGAGCATCTCCTATTTGACGTTTCAAGGCCGGCAGAACTGGCTCACGACAGACAACAAACCGACCTCTTACAAAAAACTCATGCGGAAAATATGCAGATGGCTCCTTGGGGGCGCTCCTTTGTACTACCACCTAACGCCACCATCACAAGTCTAACGTCTGACTGGGAAATTGTCAAGGGGCAAGACCAGATTCCCACTCAGCGTCACGTGTGGAACATTCTGCCCCGGCCGCCTCTCGACCGATATCACCGAACCCCACCAGCAGTCACGTGCTCCGATTCGACGGTCGGTCCGCCACCGGGGATCTGCCCCGACTAAGCACGTGATTTCACTATATGTGATGACGCCCCGGAACGAACATCACGAGGGCGGTTGTATCCCGTTGCACCATAACGCACTGCGTCTCACCGGCAGGTGTGGTCACCGGCGCGGTCGCAGAGCCGGACATCCCGCTACACGCAGCATAACCGGTTGTGGGGGAACAACATCAAGGAGATCGCCGCGCATGTTGGAGATATGAAACTGGCCGGGTTCAAAGTAGAGTACTGCCGAATCCGGGGTTGGCGCACCGATCGGGGTTTGGTGCAAGGCCACCGGCAGGCGAAAGAGCAGACCGGTCGCCCCACCCGGAATCGGCGTTGCGCCGCCGGCTCGGAGAAAATCGGCCACGGCGATGACCTTGACATCTGTCTTCGTCCGTAGACGCGCCTGATGCAGACCCCAGTCGGCCAGAAGCCCCCCTTCGATCTCAAGAACCGCGGTTTTCCCCTCCGGCATGAAGAGGGATGCCAGCGAATCCTCGGGTGATCGTGTGGAATCGGCCTTTGGCACTGTTGGCTGTGCCTCAATGAAGTACGCGACATCGGGCCGGTCCCAAGCCATCGCCGCCTCAACCCCGGCGATCGAATCAGACGTTCCCAACAGCCACAGTTCGACCGCCGTCGGACACCCGCTCGAGTCGACCGCAACGCGTGCTTCAACAGTGACCTTCGCGTCCGGTGCCGCTGTCGGCTGCGCCTGGACCACGGGCGCGACGGCAATCGCCGTCGCCGCAAATTGAAGAATCACCAAGTTCGACAATCGTCTTATCATAGAGCCCGGGAGCCGGGGGAGATCGACTCCACCCCCGATCTTGTATCGGCCAATATACGCGTGCAGGCGAGCAAACGGCAGCGCAACCTGCGCGCGCCGGACACGACCAACGCGCCGCATCGACGCCCCCCCACGGCGCGGGGGGAGAGACCGACATGGCATCATTTCCGGATAACGCCCGCCCCGCCGCGCTGCATGTCCGCGATCTTTGCGCCAGCTACGGCGCGAGGACAGCGCTGCGGAGAGTCGGGTTCACGGTCGCACCGGGTGAGATCTTCGGCATCCTCGGACCTTCCGGCGCCGGGAAGACGACCATACTCGCCGCGCTGACCGGCACGATGCCGGCCACGGGAACGGTTCACTACGGGGAGGAGAATCTCAGCGACACCAAACCCCGTGATCGCCGCTTCGGCAACGTCTACCAGGAATTCCGGCTTTTCGATTGGGCAACGGTCTTCGACAACGTCGCCTTTCCCTGCCGCGCGCGCCGTTGGCCGTCCGCGCAGATAGGTCGCCGCGTCGACTGGGCCCTGTCACGCGTACACCTCGCGGATCTGGCCGATCGGCCGGTGCGAGACCTCTCCGGCGGACAGAGTCAGCGTGTCGCGCTCGCCCGTGCGATCGCCTTTGCCCCGCGGGCGCTCTTTCTCGACGAGCCCTTTTCCGATCTCGACCCACCCTTGCGCGCCCGCCTGCGCGCCGATCTGGTCGAGTTCGTGGCCGAGACACGGTTGCCGACCATCCTGGTCACCCATGACCGCGGCGAGGCCTTCGCAGTATGTGATCGCATCGGGCTCCTGTTCCAAGGGATTCTGCGCCAGACGGGGCGTCCCCGGGAGCTCGTGCGTGCACCCTGCGATCGGGAAGCAGCCGAGTTTCTCGGGTATGCGAACGCGATGCGGGGGGAACTCACGGCCGTCGACGGAAGCCGCGTACGGATCGCCATATCCGATCGCGAATGGCACGGGAGACTGTCAGATACCGCCACGGAGTTGCCGTGCACGGGTGCGCAGGCGGTCGCCCTGTTTCGACCGTCCGCGCTGGCCCCGGCGGCTGAATCGCCGGACACGACCAACCTCAGCCGCTTGAAGGTCCATGCCGTCCGTGAGACGGAACACTGCTACCTCATCATCGCCGCCCACGGCAATGACGGCACCTGGACGGCCCACTGGCCGTTGTCATCACCGCCTCCGGCACCCGGCCAGACGATCACCTGCCGGGTAGACCCATCCGACCTCCTGGTGTTCCCGGAAGAGGATGGGAGGAACGGTTTGGTGTCGCGGGGTACGACGTGACGCCCGGTCAATCCGTCCAGTCGGCGATAAACGTATTGTTCCGCCGGGGCGGCTGTTGAATCGGCTGGAGCACCAAACGAGCTTCGTCCCGTCACGGTTTAACATCGGGAAGCCGTCGGAATCGTCGGCTTAGATAATCCGCTCGCCGTCGGGCGCCCATAAGGCGGTCACCCGGGACGTTAAGGCAGGCTCCCGCGTTCTCTCCGCCGAACGTCAACTGCCGGATGTTCGAGAGATGTTACTCACCGTCGAACCGCAGCGAATCGCGGTCGGCACCCGTCGCGCCACCCGCGCCGCCCTGCCCGCCGCCTGCGGCCCGCACAAAGCGCACCCGCTCGCTCAGCGGCGGATGGTCGTAGCGCCAGAGCTTGATGAACAGCGACGGATCGGGATTGGAGAGGTTGACATCGGCCAACTTCTCGAACGCGCGCGCGGCCGCCTCACCGTCACCCGTCATCACCATTCCGAACGCATCGGCGCTACGCTCGAAACTCCGCGAAACCGCGTTTTGAACCGGTGAGAAGACGAACCCGAAGATGATCGCTGCCAGGTAGAAAAGCGGCAGACTGGCAAAACTGGAGGGCCTGTCAAAACCGAGTCGCTTCCGATGCGCGTGAATGATCCCGCCCATGAGACGATGCGCCAGATAACCGAAGATGAAGATCAGCATCACGGCCACACCCAGGCCCAACCAGATGTGATGCTTCAGATAGTGTCCCATCTCATGCCCAACCACGAACAACACTTCCTCCGGCGCCATGTGTGCAATCAAATTGTCGTAGAGGACGATGCGCTTGGTGCCTCTCAGGCCGGTCACGTACGCATTGAGTCTGTTCGTGTTTTTCGACGCATCCATCACGAAAACGCGCGATTCGTCGATCCCCGAGGCGGACGCCAGCGACAGAATCTGCGCTTTCAAAGGCGTGTTTTCCATCTCGGTTACGTCGTAGAAAAGCGGCGTGATCACGATCGGTGCAAGGATGACGAGGATGATAAGAAGCGGCACCGAGGCGGCCCCAAACCAGAGCCACCACGTACGGGGACGCCGCCGGAGAAGGGCATAGAGAATCCCGACCACGATCGTGAGCAGAACGAGCAAGACCGCCAGCCCCTTCAATTGGTCGCCCATCCAGGCCCCGAATGACTGGTGGGACAGCCCGTAGGCGTGTTCAAGATGGAATCCCAGGTAGTACTCGAAAGGGAACGCCATGACACCCATCAGGACGATGAACATGGCCAGATAGATGATCATGCCGGCAAAGCGCTGTCGCGCGAGCCGCTCGGCCCATACCAGGAGACGGGCGGACAATCCGGTGTACAGGATCACCAGCAGCACCACCGCCGTGTAGACCGTGGTCACGAAGTAGAAGACGTCCCTGGTGTGGGAATAGGCAAGTGCCTCCCGGCGCCGCTCGGGGGTCATTTCCCCCCACCCGGCATCATCTGCCGGCGCGCCGGCGGTGGCCGCGTCGTCGGTGCTCTGGGCCGACACAGCCGCCGGTACCAGGGCAGCGGCCACGCAGACGAGCAGCAGAATCGCCACGATCCAACTGCCTATCCCCGATGCATCCGTCTTCATCACGACCGATCCCCCTCACCCTCAATCAGGACTATAAACTACGCCTTTGCCGGCGCCCGACCAGTGCGAATGACCCGGTCTAACGCCCCTTTTGTCAAGCGCGGTTATGAGGTCGGCGGGGCGCCTGAGGCGTCGCCTTCGGGCGGGCGCTTGCTGCGGTAGCCAATGCGCGGAAAGGGATTAACCACTGAGGTGATGATGTTATTCAGATGCGCTTCGATCCGCTTAAGGTAGCGAACATACAACGCAACCGTCACCGCCGAGCCCTTGTCCAGCTTGTCATCGGCACCGATGAGAGACTCGATAATCTGGTCAGCCAGCACCGCGTATTCGTGGTGGGAACTCATGAACGTGCGGGCCGCTTCCGCATCGGATTCATCGATGGCATTCCGGACATCGTCATAGCCCGCGCGAACCCGTTCCTCCAGACGCCGCACATCCTCCTCATACATGCCGGCTTCGAGGCGGCGGGGATGCGCCTGCGCCAGTTCCACGATGTTCTTGGTGTAGTCACCGAGACGTTCCACGTCGATGATGATCGACGTCAGAACCAGGGCGGCGGTCAGATCGGTTGCGTGCGACACCGACAGGTGGGTGAGGATATTGCGACGTATTTCGCGCTGGTACTTGTTGATTTGTATATCGGCCTTGTGGACGTCCATGTCGACCTCGCCCCGATCGGATTCCCGCAGCGAGCGAGCCGCCGCCGACATCATGCCCTTGGCCACCACCAGTATGGCAATGGTCTCCTCGAACGACTGGTCCAGAAGGCTCTCGCCGCGAAACAGCTCCCGTATCAGACGAAACATGGCAGCACTCCTCGATCCGACTTAGAACAGCCAATACACCAGGAGGGGTATCCCGAAAAACGCCACTCCAATGAAAACGACCGGTAGGAGCCGCGACCGCATGGCCAGCGTCGCCAACCAGCGCGCCAGATAAAGCGGCAGCCGCCGTATCGGCCAGACAACAACAGTCCCCAGAATGTTAAACAGCAGGTGCACCAACGCCACGACCACGGCCGCAGGTTCTCCGGTCGCCATCGACGCCAGAATCGCCGTCACCGTGGTGCCGATGTTCGACCCAAGAGTATACGGAAAAACCTGCTCGAGCGTCAACACTCCGGCTGCCGCCAAGGGAACAATCACGGAAGTGGTGATTGACGACGACTGCACGGCGGCGGTGACGAGAAGACCCAGCAGCAGGGCACGCAGCGGAGTCTTGAATACCGTCCGGCCGAAAAACGTCTCGATGCGACTCAGGACCAGGCTGCGAAGGATTTTCACCATCCAGGTCAATGATGCAAACAAGAAGACGAGCGCGAGAACGAGAACGATCCAGGCGCGCCCGCCGGCCAGCGCCACGAGGCCGTCGATCGCCGGTCTGGTCAGCAGTTTGAGGGGTGACGACACGGTCAGTCCCCCCAGACCGACAAAGAGATCTCCCAGGAAATATGCGCCGCGCTCCAGGAACCCGAAGAACTGCTCGAGTGGAAAGAAGATGGCCACGGCGATCAGGTTGAAGAAATCATGGACGGTAGCGGCGGCGAACGCCCGCCGGAACTCCAAGGGCCGCCCGATATGCCCGACCGAAACGATCGCATTGGTGACCGTGGTGCCGATGTTGGCCCCCATGATGATCGGAACGGCGCTGCCAACATCCATCGCGCCGCCACCCACCAATCCGACGACAATCGAGGTCGTGGTCGAGGATGACTGCACAATGGCTGTTGCCAGAATACCGATGAAAAGCCCCACCACCGGGTCGGCGGTACTCGACAGCAGCGTCTCGGCGAACCCCTTGCCGAACAGCTTGAACGCCTTGCCGATCAGGCCGATCGAAACGAGGAAAGTGTAGAGGAGTGTGGCGGCTGCGACCAGACGCCAAATCACCAGAGCGTGGCTGCGCGTCGGGGTGGTCGACATAAGGGACAATCCGCAGTTCGCGCGACCGGCCACATGGGACACGGCGCGGCGCTCCCCGGTCACCCAATCTGCCCCGCGCAAAGCACGAAGCGTGAAAAACTATGCGCCCCTCAGCCCTGAAACAAGGAATTCTTCCCTCGCAACTTAGAATATGCCACGTGGAGGAAGCCCCCGCGCTCTGCGCCAAACCGAGGCCCGGCAGCGACGGGGGACGGCGGCGGTGTCATCTTGCCCACTGCACGTCACCCCCCGCCCTACCGCGACCGGAGACGCCAGTCGCCCCGGCGCGCCTCCGCATCGGCGTGCCCGCTATCTCCTGTTTGGGCGCTGCGTCCCCGTCGTAACGTCAGGAACCCTCAGCCGAATGGGTCGCACCTGCAGGACCGGTCGCGACATCGGGAGGGTGGTGAAGCATGTAGGATACCAGCGTCAAGCGACCCGAGAGGATCCCATTGACGACCCCGACGAGTTGATTCGGCGCCAACTGTTGAAGGGACAGAGGATGCCAGCAAGTTTTTGATCGCCGCAGGCCTTTGGACATGACGCACCTCCGGTTTCTACGGTTGATCCCGTATCCCGGCGGGCCCACGCTGTGCGCGCCTGCCAGGACGAACCGTATGGAAGATCTCTTACTGGACTCCGACGGTGGTGATGTCTTCCAATAAGGAATACGCGCGGTCAGGGAAAAATGTGAATGAAAAATCGCACATGGAGGATCGGCGTGCTCCTGCGTTTTACGGATTGACAGGGAGGGACACCTGCATACAAGTTTCCCTGACGCGCCGCAGGGCGCCGGGTTGCCTTCATGGACGCCGTCAACTGCGATACACGGGTAGGGAACAATGGCAGCGGTCGATAACGAATTCCAACGACTCCTGGGCACCGCCGACCTCCTGCCGGAGGAGAGCGCCCGCTGGGTCACCGCCGAGAACACCATCCGCGCCACCATGCGACGGTTCGGGTTCGGTGAGATCCGGGTGCCGATCATGGAGCCGACCCCCCTCTTCGACAAAGGGACCGGCGCCTCGACCGACATCGTCCAGAAGGAGATGTACACCTTCACCGACCGGGGGAACCGGTCGATCACGCTCCGACCCGAGGGGACCCCGTCGGTCGTGCGCGCCTACCTCGAAGCCAGCCTCAGCGCCCGGCGTCCCACCTGGAAGCTGTTCTACATCGGGCCGATGTTCCGCGCCGAGCGCCCACAGCAGGGACGGTACCGGCAGTTCCATCAGTACGGTGCCGAGATGATCGGCCCCGGCGGACCCGAGGCTGACATCGAACTGATTGCCCTCGGAGCCGCCTCGCTGGCGGACCTCGGCATCACCGACGTCCGTCTGGTCATGAATTCGATCGGCGCCGCCGATTCCCGTCGTGCGCACAACGCGGCGTTACGGGACTTTCTGAAGTCCCCGGCCGTCAGCCAGGCACTCTGCGAGGACTGCAAACGACGCACGGAAACCAATCCCCTGCGCGTCTTTGACTGCAAGAAAGAACCCTGCGCGAAACCGGTGAAAGACGCGCCGACGATCGACGCCTTCCTCACCCCGGAAGATCGCGACCACTTTGCCGTCGTGCGCGACGGACTCGAACGACTCGGCATCCCCTATGCCGTCGACGTGCGCATGGTGCGCGGGCTCGATTACTACACGCGCACGACATTCGAATTCAAGACCGACAAGCTCGGTGCGCAGGATGCCCTGTTGGGCGGCGGGCGCTACGACGGGTTGGTCGAGTTGTACGGCGGCCCGCCCACACCGGCGGTCGGTTTCGCCGCCGGGATTGAACGGATTCTGGCAGTCATCGCTCAGGATGAACAGGCCGGATCGGCCGCCGAACGCCTCGATGTTTTCGTCTGCGCCCTCGGCGCGCAAGCGGCGGCACTCACACCCGTCATCCTGGCCGCCCTGCGGGCACTGAACATCTCGGCCGACCGCGATTTCATGGGACGGGGGTTGAAGGCACAGATGAAGGAAGCGAACCGGTTGGGCGCACGGCGCGTCCTGATCGTCGGCGACGATGAAATCGCACGTGGGCAATACGTGCTCCGTCTGATGGACCGTTCCGAGCAAACCGAGATTCCCGCTGACCCAAAGGATTGGACGGCCGATCTCTTCAGAAAGGCCTGCTGAAAGGCAAGCTTAAGTTGATAATCCGATGTTGGAGCATCCGGAAGACACGACGTAACTGAGTGGACGCCAGGCGAGGGCGCCTGGCATACACATTTAGTTCTTCAACAAGCCCAGAACTGAAGGATAGAACGCTCATGCTGCCGATCGCATCGATCAAACGCACACATACATGCGGCGCACTGCGCCGTGAACACACCGGCCAAACCGTGCGTCTCAACGGCTGGGTCGCCCGCGAACGCAATTTGGGCGGGCTCTTGTTTATCGACCTGCGCGATCGCTACGGCATCACCCAGATCGTCTTCAACCCGCAAACGGTCGACGCGCCCACGATGGAAATCGCGGCGGCCCTGCGCGCAGAAACCGTCATCGGAATCGAGGGAACGGTCCAGCCCCGTCCCGGCGACACCGCCAACCCCAATCTCCCCACCGGTGAAATCGAGGTGGCGGTGGCGCGGCTGGTCGTTCTGAACGAATCGAAGACGCCGCCGTTTGAGATTGTCGACGACACCAAGGCATCCGAGGATTTGCGTCTCAAGTACCGTTATCTCGATTTGCGACGCGACACGCTGCAGCGCAACATGCACACCCGCCACCGGGCAGCGAAAGCGGTGCGCGACTACCTCGACGGCCAGGCGTTCTACGAGATCGAAACGCCGCTGCTGATGCGCTCGACGCCGGAGGGTGCACGCGACTATGTGGTGCCGTCGCGAGTTCACAAGGGTCGGTTCTACGCGCTGCCGCAGTCGCCGCAGCTCATGAAACAGATTCTGATGATCGCCGGTTTCGACCGCTACTTCCAGCTCGCCCGCTGCCTCCGCGACGAAGACCTGCGCGCCGACCGCCAGCCCGAACACACCCAGATCGACATGGAGATGGCGTTCGTCACCCCCGACGATATCTTCGAAGTCGTCGAAGGGATGATGCAGTACGTCTGGAAAGAAGTCCTCGGCGTCGAGGTGCGCACGCCATTTGTCCGTCTGACCTACAACGAGGCGATGGACACCTATGGGATCGACAAACCCGACCTGCGTTACGATCTGCCGATCGTCAATCTGAACGAGGCGGTCGCGGGATCCGGTTTCCGGGTGTTCTCCGAGACAATCGAAAAGGGCGGACGCGTCGCCGGGATTCGCGCGCCGGGTATGGCGGGACTGTCGCGCAAACAGATCAGCGATTTAGAGACGGTCGTCAAGGACGCCGGCGCCGCCGGTCTCGCTCACATCCTCTACGCCGAAGGCGGGGTCAAATCACCGATCGCCAAGTTCCTCGCGCCCGAGGAACTCGACCGGATCACCGGCGCGAGCGGGGTGCAGGTCGGCGACGCGGTGTTCATGGTCGCCGCCGACGTGAAGACCTGCCGGAAAGCGCTCGGCCAACTCCGTATTCGGTTGGCCAAAGACCTCAACTTGGTAGACACCGGCCGCTATGCGTTCGCCTGGGTGCACGAATTCCCACTCTTTGAGTACAGTCCGGATTCGGGACGTTACGAGGCGATGCACAATATCGTCGTGCACCCGTATTCTGAAGACCTCGACAAGCTCCACGCCGGATTCAAGACCGACCTCCCGCTCGGCGATCCGAATCACCCGTGGGAATCGATCCGCGCCCACCAGTACGATCTCGTGCTAAACGGCATCGAGCTCGCCTCGGGCGGGATGCGAAACCACCGGTCCGACATCCAGCAGTTGATCCTGAATGCGCTCGGGATCGACAACGAGCGCGCGCGTCACATGTTCGGTTTCCTCCTCGACGCCCTCGACTACGGCGCCCCACCCCACGCCGGCATCGCCCTCGGCTTCGACCGCGTCGTGGCAGTCATGACCAACTCCGCCTCCCTGCGCGAAGTGATCGCCTTCCCCAAGACCACCCAGGCCCAGTCCCTCATGGACGGCTCCCCCGCCGAGATCGACGAGAGCCAGTGGGAGGAGTTGGGGATCGCGCTGCGGAAGACATAGGCGATCGTAGGGGCGTATTGCATACGCCCACTCTCTTGGCAAGTGTTGGGGTACCGCACAGCTCTGCTGTGCGAAAATATCCGTCCGCGAGCACATCTCACAAATCGACTTGAATCTCCGGAACAAAGGGCATAGCTTATCCCGACTGAAGTAGCTGTGCGTCGATTGAAGAGAGGGTCAATGGTCCGTGACGATGTGTGGCACTGACATTTGTCAGTGCGTGACGCACCGACGAACGTCGGTGGCACACAACTCAGATAGATCCCCGGCACCCGGCGTGGGAACTGATGAATATGATCTACGGTCCCGTAATGCCACCGACACCTTGGCCAGATGTATACGAGGCAGGACCGTAGCTGCGACTGGACGCCGTCTGCAATTAGAGAATGGCCATTCTTCTGAGTTGAGCGATGCCGAAATGCTGGTAATCATCCTATGAGAAGAGTATGGGCATAGAGCAGGTCTACGACAATAGTGTCAGCTTGCCAGAGCGTGTTAGCGGAGACGGGGTGTAGAGCGATGAGAAATCTAGTCAGGTCAGGAGGAATTGTCCTGGTAACTGTGTTTGTCGGGTGTTTGGTGATTGTTGTGCACCTGTATGGCTTCGAGTTGAAAAATGGTGCTGGATATCTGGAGACGAATCCGTTGGATGGTGACATACTTTTTGTTAGTAGCACCGTTAAAGGTCTCGAGAAACCGCGTCTCTGTATATTGCACCTTCCCGGCCGTGAAGTAGAGGTAGTGACGAATGGACCCGGGACTGTCCCTTTCCACGCAGGACCTGGGCCCGTATGGGGGGTGAGCGCAGATATCGTGTACTTCAGTGGTGAGAGACGTACGCAGTTCCAAGGCTTGTGCCGCCTAGATCGTACAACGGGCACCGTTACTCGGGTCTTGCCGGATGGGATTTGGCGGCATCCAGGTGCGGGTCACGAGCTGGTCTTCGTTCGAGACAGTGGGGGAGTGTTGGTGGGACACAAGGCGCCTGGCGTTCGGATAACAGCCTTCGAATTCTGCTTTGGGAAAGCGTCGAAGACGCTCTATGTTGTTTTGGGCTATGAGATTGACCGGGGCCTTCCTGACTGGTCGGTCGATCCCGACTCACTCGGGTTGCCAGCTTGGGCAGAGGGTCGTGTACGGGTCATGCTCGAGGAGGGGAATTCCAAGTGGATTGATCTTGTCGCGGTGGATTCACTGGGCAATGTGACGGTCGTCCGTGAGCAGGAATTCGGACTCTACACTATCCTTTCTGTATCACACGATGAAAGGTTCCTTGGCTACTCCGATGGGGAGGATGTTCACATTTACGATCGTGACAGGAAGGAGATCCTCGTGCCCGCCAGGGGGGGCGGTGCACGCCTACGCAGCGCGTCCTTTTCACCGGATGGTCGTCTACTTGCTGCGGTCGGTTGGGAAGATAAATCCGGCGGTATTTACATCTGTGAAGCTCCGGGATTCGTCGAATTCGAACTGCTTTGTGAGATGCGTAGCCAACGTCCGTTTGACCTGTGTTGGTCACCTGATGGGGATTGGATACTAGTCCATGTCGCCAAACGGGGAGAAATTGGGCCTATGCGTCTCGTTGCTCTCGAGGTGAGTACCTGCACTCTCGTTGATATCCCGATGCCGTTCTTAGTAGATGGTGAGCGCGATCCGCAGTACTACGTGAATCCAGGAGGGATCGACTGGACGGACTGACTGTTCCCTGCCAGTTGAGTTCGGACAGATTCTGCGAGTTAGTTAAGAGACGGTCTCGGGTGGATTCAGAGCTGGGTGCCACACCGGGTACCGCACAGCTCTGCTGTGCGGCTGGGTGGCCCTGACGCCCTCGTGCCTCCACCGGCGGCAGCTTCTCACGAATGAGTTCGCTCGCATGTGCCTGCGGCTGGGTGGCCCTGACGCCCTCGTCAGGGCTCGCTTGGCTCGTGTTCCGTTTCGAAGTGATTGCGTCATTCCTCTCGCATGGGCAACTTCCTTCCCATGAAGCGACGCTTCTTCAACGATCCCGCCCACGCGCATCTTCTGACGCTTTCGTGCTTCCACCGGCGGCAGTTTCTCGCGGATGAGTTCGCTCACATGTGCCTGCGGGATTCGCCTGAGTTTGCCCACGAGCGACACGGGTGTGCTCTATGGGCGCCAGTGCCCGTGCTCGTTCGGGGAGGCGTGATGTGCCGTTGAGAATCGATGCCATCGACGTTGCACCCAATGGGCAGCAACGTGACCAAGGCGAGCCCTGACGAGGGCGTCAGGGCCACCCGCCCGCTCGGAGACCACAGAGTCTGCCTGAACAACCTGAACTCTCTACAACAACCCGAACACTCTCATGTGGGGCAACGGCTTGGACGCGGAGCCCCGGAATGGAGGACTATGTGTGACTCGAATGGTCCGGTTACGGCTGCTTCCTCACCCTCGTTCTCTCTAGGGACGATCCTCATCACTTCCGGCGCCCGAGAAGCTCTGAGCCAGAGGGACGTGCTCAGCGCCCTGAGGCGGCATGCGGACGGGGACTGGGGCGACCTCTGTCCCGAGGACTGGAATGCCAACAAGCAGGCCCTCCAAGAGGGTACAAGACTCCTCTCTGCCTACTTGTCCGAGGACAGGTCAAGTTCTGGATCATCACCGAAGCCGACCGGTCGGCAACCACGGTCCTGCTGCCGGGGGAGTACTGAAGAGACTCAACACCAACAAGCCTGATGCTGGATGCGTCAGGCTTTTTGACAGGATTAGAGGCGCAAATGGTAACCCGAGATCGTTTTACTAATTGGAGGGCAGCACGCGGCCAGACCAGAGGGCAGCCTGATGCAGGAAGCACGGGTAAGAGAACGGAAGCTCACTCTCCTCTACCAGATCTGCGAGGGGGATGGGGACGCGTTCACACGCTGTGTGCAGCTCTTCGGTCCTCGACTTCATTCGGTTGCATACAAGATTCTGACAAACACACAGGACGCTCAGGATGTTGTCCAAGAGAGCTTCCTGATTCTCTTTCAAAGAGGTTCTGTCCTTAAGAACAGAATAGACAACATCCGGAAGTTATCCTCGTGGCTCGTCAGAGTCACTGTAAACCTGTCATTAGACCGCGTACGGAGAAGGAAGCGTAACCCGCAAGGCCCTCAGGATGGCGATCTGCTGTCATCGCTGCCAGATCCATATCCCCTGCCTGACGAGGTCGCTGAACGCCGTGAATTACGCCGGATCATTGTCTCTTCTACACGGGCGCTTACCCAACGTCAGCGCGAGGTGTTCGCTCTTTGTGATCTTGACGGAATACCGGCCTCGTGCGCCGCTGAGATTCTGAGCTGCAACGTGTCTGAGATCCGTTCGTCTTTGTATTCTGCCCGTAGGCAGCTCTCAAGAGTGATAAAGAGGAATTACCCGGAGGGGATATGAACAAGGACACGCGTCACTCCTCTACAGGAAGAACGAGTCGGCTCCGTCGGAACGGCTCCGGAGGCCGAGGGATTGCGTCGTGCTTGGGATCACCGTCGCGGTTGCATGAAAGACGCGCGGAGAATCTCCGCGCGGTACAGCACCTGCGAGAGGTCCTGGAAAGGGCGAATCACGAAGTGGTCGTACCCGCACTCCCGCCGGATTTCCCGGACAGAGTCACTCGATGTATACACGGAGGTGATCTAGTGAATCAGTGGGAGATGGAACGCAACACCTGTCACGTCGAGGGCCACGCGGCGACCTATGAGTTGCTCAAGAGACTTGAGCCGGGCGCCTTCGCAGTGCCCTACCTCGCGAGGGTGATTGAGCCAATCCGGCCTGCAAGATACGATGGGGCAGAACTCACGGCAGGCCAATTAGTCCTCGTCAAACTGCCCCGGCTTGAACTGGGGCGCGAACTTGGCGACATAATCGCCCGTCTGCAGAAGACCAACAACTCCTTCGAGCGCGCATTTAGCGCCTTGGCCCGTCTGGGCGGGATCGAGAACACCGCCCATGTGTTGGACTGTGGCGATTACATCCTCGATCTTCGTGGGCAGACGCATCTGGCACGATTCATCGTGGAGGAATTTATCGATGGTTTGCAGTTGCCCCGCTACCTCAAGAAGCGTTTTCCTGACGATCTTGGCAGGTTCAACGGGATCCCTGACTCCTCTGACTTCTTTGCACTCGCGGAGAGACTCGTAGCGACCGTCCGGACCGTGCACCGTCAGAGTCTAATCCATGGCGACCTGTGGCCCAAGAACGTCGTCATGCGAGACGATGAGCCCGTGCTCGTCGACTTCGGTGGGGCCCTCTTTCGTGAGTGCACGTACGCGCGATTCGCTTGCGGAGGACAGGAGTCAAACCCCTATTGCGCTCCTGAGAGGCGTGCCAGCATTCCGCGTGAGGGCCGCCGCTCAGACATCTTCTCTCTCGGGGGAATCCTGTACTACATGGCGACAGGACAGGAGCCCGCCTTGCCGATTGCAGACGACGATGTATTGAAGAACAGAATTGTCGAAGGAATCCGCATGGCGAATCCGTGCCTCTACTCGGGAAACTGCGCTGTGGCAGACATGATCGCGCGCTGCTTACGATACGATAAGTACAGACGGATTGCACATGCTGATGCGCTTCTGTGCGAAATGCGGACATTCTCGTTTGCGCTTGCCGAGGAGACGACTCGCTCCAGCTTACGGGACGCTCTCAGTCGTGTCAGCAAGGCAACAACTGAACTGAGAAAGGACGGGGACCACTTCTTCGCTTCGTTGGTCGAGTTGGAGCTCAATATGATGGCCAACCGGATCGAGGATATGATGCATAGAATCCTCGATCTCGGGGGCGACCACGAGACGCTTGTAGCGAACCTATGCCGCTACCTCTCCATTCTCCAAGAGGGGGACAACCTCCTCATTAGGGGAGTGCCAAAGTTGTGGAGTGGTGAGAATCTCGGCATCAACGGCCGCTTCGTCTCGATGCTGCGACTGCTCGCGGAGAGGGGTGTGAAGATCCGTCTTCTTTTTCTTGTTTCCGACGAAGACCGAGGCAATCCCGAGGTTGCAATGATCTTGAATGCACATCGATCTGCTGTCGCTGCTATTGCGGGCAGTCCCCAAGGTAACAGTATGAAGGGGTATTACAGGTTTGAGAACAGTAATGTAAGGACCGACCTAATCCGCGGAGGATGGCAGAAAGCCGTCATTCTACGAGGCGGCGAGGCAAGTGTGATTGAGTTCATTCTTGACCAAGACCAGGTGTTGCGAACCGCGCGCTTTAGATGCCGAGCAGCTGACGCGCAGTCATGCGATGCATCAATAAGCAAGGAACTTCGGAACGCCCATCCTGTTGAGCAATGGTTTACAGAGGAGGATCCGGTTCCATTGGGCGACATGCCATCCGGCACGCCTGTTCGATCGGGCTCATGATCTTCACCGCGAATCAAGAGCCGGATCGTGGGCGCCCCGGTCTGCTCGTCAGGTCGGCCTCCCTCCGCAGGCTGCCAATGTTGAACGACCTGGCCTCCTCCCACGGGAGGTGAGGATTCTGTCCGGCTGGGTGGCCCGGACGAGTGTGTGCCACTGACCTTGGGGCCTGTTGAAAAACCTCACGCGGTACCGACGAGGCCGACGGCGGACGTGCAAGCCGTGTCCCGGTCGAGAACAGATGCGCGGTGTGACAAGAGCTTAGCCCAGGGCGTGAGCCCTGGGATCAGAGGACGATCCAAAGGACCAAGCCCCGGAGGGGCGAAACAGCACTTTCTCAACACGCCCCTTGGTCAGTGCGTCACTCACTGACGAACGTCAGTGGCACACAGTTCAGATATCGCGGGCACCCGGCACTCAGTAGGTGGCAACGTGGCCAAGGCGAGCCCTGACGAGGGCGTCAGGGCCACCCGCCGTGATCTGAGTGGAGTTTAGTTTATCACATGGTGATGACGACTTTACCGCGCGCGTGTCCTTCTTCCAGATACCGGATTGCCTCCGGGACATCACTCAACAGGTAGCTCCGGTCGATTACCGGCGTAACTTTCCCGTCTTCGAGGAACCCTCGCATGACCATCAAGTCATCTTTGCCCAAATGTGCCAGAAACGGGCGCAGTTTCTGACTGGTGAACCACGACGACACGACCACCCTGAGCACACCCGTCAGAGGTCCCAGCCAATGCCCATTGTCCGGCCCTCCTACCAACACCAGAGTTCCCTTCGTAGTCAGCGCGTGTCTGGTATCGGTCAAGGAATGGTTCCCGATGGCATCGAGTATCAGGTCATACCGCTGCCCGCTCTTGGTAAAGTCCTCTTGCGTGTAATCGACGACATGGTCGGCGCCAACCGATCGGACCATGTTCACGTTCCTTGTGCTGCACACCCCGGTCACCTCCGCGCCTAACACCTTGGCGATCTGCAGGGCGAACGTCCCCACACCTCCCGATGCACCGTTGATCAGCGTCTTCTGCCCGGGCTGAATCTGCCCTTTGTCGCGAAGACCCTGCAGGGCGGTGAGTGCGGCTACAGGCACGGTCGCCGCCTGCTCAAACGTCACGCTGGCCGGCTTCAGAACCAAGGCCCTTTCGGCAGCACACCCGTACTCCGCAAAGGCTCCTTTGCACGCGCCGAAGACCTCGTCACCTGGTTGGAAGCGCGTCACATTCTTGCCAACCGCTTCAACCTGGCCAGCCACATCAACGCCTAATCGTGCGGCCTTCGGTCGACGCAGCCCGGACTGTACGCGAATGAGGTATGGCGTACCCCTCATGAAGTGCCAGTCGAGAGGATTGACGGATGCGGCATGGATTCTTACTAAGACTTGATCTTCATTGGGAGTTGGTTTTGCCACCTCCGCGAGCTGAAGAACATCCGGCGCCCCGTACTCTGTGTATGTGATCGCTCTCATATGCCTGTTTGCAGACCACTTCGACCGGGCAGTTGTGGTATGGGGCTCATAGCAGCCGTCCTCTCCCTCGCCTCCAAACTGGGTAATCGGACATCGTCTGGCAAGGAGAAGAAGACGTGCGTGATTGCCCAGAGTGGGCCCTTTGTCGCTCAAGAGCTTGACTTCGATCGCGTTATTCGGCACCGGTTGGGTGGCCCGGACGAATGTGTGCCACTGACCTTGGTCAGTGCGTCACTCACTGACGAACGTCAGTGGCACACAGTTCAGATGTCCCGGGCACCCGGCGCATGCCCGCGAGCGACACGGGTGTGCTCTTTGGGCGCGAGTGCCCGTGCTCGTTCGGGGAGGCGTGATGTGCCGTTGAGAATCGATGCCATCGACGTTGCACTCAGTAGGCGGCAACGTGACCAAGGCGAGCCCTGACGAGGGCGTCAGGGCCACCCGGGGCTCTGGCAAGCCGCAATCGTAGATTACAGCCACCCGGGCTGGGTCCATTAAGCGCGCCCGGCGCAAGCATCTCCCACAGATGGGAGCACCCGGCGTGCTTGACGGTCCCCACCCTTGACCGACAGATTCGTTCCTGGTAGCTTACGATTCCTATCCATACGAGGGTCCATTTGCGAAAGTACACAATCATCGCGGTCTCTATCATCTGGGTCACGGTGGTGCTCCGGTTATGTCTCGACGTGTATTGGTCGGTTTCTCTGGGAACGGGAGCAGTCTACGGACTGCTCAAGTTCATCACCGCCTTCACCTCACTGGCCAACATCCTGATTGGTTTGACGCTGACCGCATCACTGGTGGAGTTCAAGTCCCCGGTCCTCCGGGTTTTCGCGAGGGCGAGTGTGCTGGGTTGCGCCGTCACCTACATCACCGTCATGGCGGGTGTGTTTGCTCTCCTGATAGCTCCGACTTCCCCCTCGGTGGGGCTTCAACGCATTGTCGGAGGATTCCTGCACGGCTTCAATCCAGTAGTCTTCCTCGCGTATTGGTTCTTCGTTGCGCCCAAACGGCGTCTCAAAACCGTCCACGCTTTCGTCTGGCCGGTTGGTGCCATAGTCTACTTTGCCCTCATTCTGATTCGCGGGGCGGCCACGGGGATCTACCCATATCCATTCGTTGATGCGGGTGCCATAGGCTATTCACAAGTCGCGTTGAATGCCGCCCTGCTCCTCGGTGTCTTCATCGCGATCGGGTTGTCGGTCGTGGCCATTGATCGTTGGGTTCTCTGGGGAGCACCCGCGGGACATGACGGACGATAGAATCGCCGGCTGGGTGGTCCGGACGCCTGTCTCTGAAGTAGACTTGAAGAGGCTGGATCGCGAGCCTGACCAGGAGGTGAATAATGACCATGAGGTATCATCTATCGCGTATGGTTAGAGGCCATAGTCCACATCGGCGTGCCGGGACGGCGCGTGCTCTTCTCCTTCACGGTGGCGCGATTGCGACTGTGCTCTGGGCGCTCACGGGTGCGGCGTCAGCAGAGAACCCTGTCCCCAGCGAGAGCGATCTCCAACGAGCCGCTGCACTCGACTCGCTGAAGGCGAAGTACCAGATCACCGCACTGGGGTGGGGGAAGAGCGGTACTCCTGACTACATCAAGGGACGACTCTCAGAACCCTTGCGGGGACGATCGCCGGAAGACGTGTTCTACGAGTTCATGGAGGACAACGTTCGCTGGACGAAGATTGCAGACCCACGCTCCCACTTCAGGGTCACCGGGGGGCTACAGACTTTTCCCCAGTCTGGTCGGACGGCCCTGACATTCAAGCAGTATTACCAAGGTATTCCGATCTATGACTCTAGAGTGCACGTCGGCTTCGACGAGAACCGAGTCATGGATCGGATCAGGGGCGAGATGTATCCCGGAATCGAGATCACGTTGGGCACCCGCCCAACAGTCTCTCGGGATGCGGCACTTGAGCTGATCGCGGATTCGAGGGGATTGGCTAGTCGCCCCAAAGTGTATGAGGAGGAGCTCATTATCTACCATAGCCGCCTTGCCTGGCGCTTGGTGATCGTGGGACAATTCGAGGGTGAATACTACATCGATGCCCACAGCGGTGAGATCCTATCCCACATGTCAATGAAGCGATATGCGTTACCGCCGAAGCCAGTACCGTCCCAACCCGAGATCCCATTGACCGGCGCTCCGGACTCAGTCCCCGATAGCATGCTCAGAATGGAACCGATGGGGGAGTCTCGAATCCCTGCTGAATCAGCGAAAGTCATCCGCCCGGATTCCTTGATCAGGATCACGCCCACCGACGAGTTCGGACGGCCGATCCCGCGGGAGCAGACGCCGTCGCTCGAAGAGCCCAAGTCGCTACCGCCTCCCGACACAGCCATGCCCATACCTCGGAACCTGCCCAAGAAGGGGGATCCTCCGCCGTATCGTTTTAGGAGTTGGCCGGGCAAGGTAGCCCTCCCGCTGGATCTCGAGTGGCGGACTGGCAGCACAAGCGCTGAGGGCAAGGAACCCGTACCCGGCGGGCCGCAGGCGAGGGCGTCGTCCGAAGCGGGGGTGGTCACGATCCTCTCGGAGGGTTTTGAGGGCGCATTTCCCAGCGGCTGGGTGGCCCTGACGCCCTCGTCAGGGCCACCCGCCATGCTCAGAGGGTTTCTCAACAGACCCCAAGGTCAGGGCCACCAGTCTGCGTGCCACTGAGACTTGTCACTGCGTGACGCACCGACGAACCTCGGTGGCACATAACTCCGATGGATCTCGGGCGGCCGGTGGGTGTAAGATCAGACATGTATTGGGTATGGGGATTCTCTGATAGATGACCCGTTAAGTCGGATAGGTGAGGAATCCGGTGGAGCGCAGTGGGATTAGGAAAGCGGTGGCAAGCGCGCGCGTCGTTGCGTTTGCTGCCATTCTCCTGACGGGGATGTGGGGGTGTCGGCTCAACTTCACGAACTACCTGGCCCTCGACGCAGATGGGTCCGGAAGGCACAAGGATCTGGAGGTCTCTTCTGAGACTCACGATATATCAGTGAAGTTCCGCTCATTGGGCGTCTATATGCTCGACTTTTGGCATGAACAACTGACCATCGACTTCACGAATCGATCCAATGTGGTCTGTCATTATGATTGGAGTGATGCGACTTTGTCTTTTGGCGACAGCCCTAAACTCCGCGCACACGATGTGAGGGAATCGGGACGGAATCGGACTCGCTGGCCTATTGAAATCCCGCCCATGAAGGAAACGACCATTATAATCGAGTATTATGGTGATCAGTTCTTGGAGGACTATCGGACGTGCGACTTCCTGGAATACCACCCTGGGATCATCCGTGATGGTGATGATTCCGTACTATGGGTTCTTCCCCCCGTGTATTCGTTCTCGCCGGAAAAGAAGGGGAGGAGAGGAGGCTGGTGACATCGGGATTGTCACAAGCCTGGGACTCGAAGCCGGCGACCTAAGTGGTACTGACATTTGTCACTGCGTGACGGCGGGTGGTCCGGACAGCACCTCGACTTATCCGCTGCACCCCAACAACTTACCGCCCCTCCCGCAGAATCCCCCGCCCGCCCCTCCACCAAATGCTATATTCCCCCCGTATGAGACCGTCCCGGGGGCATAAACAGATGCCGGGTCATCTGTCAGATCGTGTGGGGCCAAGCCGATATATACTCCCGGTACGCTGCGCCTTGGCGCAGGGGAGCGCCGGGACGGCGGGATGATCTGCCCGCATTCGGGCGGGGCTGATGGAGCGGCCCCCAGACCCACCTTTCTATTTTGAGTAAGCCTACCCAGAGAATCGTTTCGGTCGCGGGATCTGACCCGCGGGTCCTGTTCGG
>DATKYL010000084.1:0-8668 GCA_035528515.1 Acidobacteriota bacterium
TGAACGGTGTCGCGCCGTTGTCGCAAGAACGCGCCGACGTCTCCGGACCGCCGCCGGTTACGGAGTCACCGTGCGACTGCGAACAGATGCTTCCGGATGGATACGCCGACCTCGTGCTCTGGTTTGCACCGGACGCGGTCGCGCAGGCGGTGGGACCGCTCCCGGACGGGGAGCACGCCATGCTCTGTCTGGTGGGACGGACCCTGATGGGTGAGACAGCGGTCGGGTTCGACTGTCTGAGCTTCGGACCGGAGGTCATCGACCCAATCCGGATTCTACCCGAACCTCTGGCGGTCACAATCACCAGCTATCCGAATCCGTTCAACGCCGCGACCGTGATTGCCTATTCGCTCGAACGCGACACGCCGGTCACACTCGAGGTGTACAACGTCCTCGGCCAGCGTATCGCCACGCTCGTGAATCGTGTCGAGTCGGCGGGTGACCATCAGATCACCTGGTCGGGCACCGACGGGCGCGGTGTACCGGTTGCATCCGGGACCTACCTCTACCGCCTCGTCACCGACTTCGGTGTGAGAAGCGGCAAGATGACGCTGCTCAAGTAGTCCGACAACGAATTCAGTCTGTCCCCCGCCCCGCGTCTTCGCGGGGCGGGGGTTTCTTTTTCATGTCTCCCCGCGCGCGTCCCTGTGCACGCCGCTGCAGAATCTCCGTCGCTCACGGTTGTGCGAGGCGCCTACGGAGCGACTCCATCGCCGGTAACCCGCTGAGCCACACCAGCCAGTACGGTCCCGCCGATTGGCGCCGCGTACGGCACCGGACTTGCAGCATCTCTGTCGGGCAGTAATATCACGACCTGCGATTGGACCTACATTATTAGTCAGAAGGGAGAGCACATGCATCCCGTCCGCATGCACCAGGCGAAATCCGGGTACACGCTCATCGAGCTGCTGGTCGTGGTGATCATCATCGGGATCATCGCCGCGCTCGCGATTCCGCGTTTCATGGGGAGCACGTCCAAGCCGAAGACCGCCGAGGCCCGGACTATCCTCAAGCAGGTCTTTGTCATGCAGCGCGCCTACCGTCAGGAATACGACACCTACTGGGGTAACGGCCTCAGCGCCGACAAGGCCAACCCCGACAGCTTTCTGCGCATCAGCGTGCAGGTAATGCCGTCGGCCCGCTACACGTACACGATCGCGGCGGACAAGATGACGTTCCAGTGCACGGCGACCGCCAACATCGACGACGACCCGACCATCGATACCTGGACGATCGACGACCAGGGGAATCTGGTCAACACGGTCGACGACTGCGCGAACTGAGCGGCGGGGTTGCCCCGCGAACGATCGTCACTATGCGCCCGTGAGCCGAGCCGACACCGGCTCGGCCATCGCGCGTACGCGTGGCGACTCTCTGTCGTCGCCTGCGCCCCGGTCTCCCGCGAATTTCGGCTCTCCCCCGCCGTCGGGTCGGGCAGACTCTGTGTTTCCGTTCAGCTTAAACAGTTCTTATCTTAGAAGAGCGAGGCGCAGGGAGGATGATCTCTGCTTTTCAGGCAGTGCCACCGACGCGCGGGAGACGGTTATGTCGTACCTTCGAAAACTGACAGGCACCAAGTGCTACCTCGCAACGTGCAGCACGGACGACGCCGAGGTTTGGGCGCAATGGGACAACGATCTCGCCGTCGCCGTGCCGCTGGGCGACGAGGCTTTCACGCTGTATCCCGTCGAGAAAATGAAGAAGATCCTGCAAGAGATCATCGACAAGCAGATGCCGGTCTTCAACATCGTGACCTGCGCTGCCGACACACTGATCGGGCGCTGCATGCTGTTTCAGATCGACCACGTGAATCGCACAGCGATGTTGGGCATGGTCATCGGCGCCAAGGATCACTGGGATAAGGGGTACGGTCTGGAGGCGACGCATTTACTGCTGGATTATGCGTTCAACCTCCTGAATCTGAACAGCATCATGCTGGGCGTATACGCGTTCAACAAGCGGGCGATCCGTTGCTACGAGAAGGCCGGTTTCCGGATAGTCGGACGGCGGCGCGAGGCGCGGCTGATCGCCGGGATGACCCACGACTTGGTCTACATGGATCTGCTGGCGAGTGAATTCCAATCGGACATGGTGGGCCGCATAGTAAAGCAGTAGCCTCTGCCCCGCCGGGCCATCGTGTGGTGCGGCGGGGTGAGGCTACCGCTGGTCCGAGTCGCGTTTTCTGCGAACAGCGATCAGATATCCAGGTTCGCCGGCTCGAAGTACTCGCGGGCGTGGCCGCAGCACGGGCACTTCGCCGGTGGTTCTTTGCCCTCGTGGATGTGCCCGCAGACGCTGCACTTCCACTTGATCGGCGTCTCGCGTTTGAAGACGGTGCCGTTCTCCACCATTGCCAGCAGCCGTTTGTACCGATCACGGTGGTGCGCCTCGATCTTGGCGATCATGCGGAAGAGAAGTGCGGCGTCCTTGTGCCCTTCCTCTTCGGCTACCTTGGCGAACGTCGGGTACATGTCGGTGGTCTCGTAGTGCTCGCCGTCCATCGCTTCTTTCAGGTTCGCGGCGGTGTCACCGATCCCGCCGAGGAGGGTGAAATGGTCCTTGGCGTGACGGCGTTCGTTCTCGGCGGTCTCCTCGAAGAATTTCGCGATGTAGTGGTAGCCCTCCTTGCGCGCGACCTGGGCGAAGAAAGTGTACTTGTTGCGGGCCTGTGACTCGCCCGCGAAGGCGGCTTTCAGATTCTCTTCGGTCTTGCCCATCAGTCTCCCTCCGTATCTTCGACGTATCCCAATCTCCGACTGCCATGTCCACCGCGAACCCGCCGGTCGCCTCACTTTGCACGCCGGTCGTGGGCTGTCACCGGGGCTCGCAACGAATTATACAGGGTAGCGAACGACAGTGCCCAACGCAAACATTTGCGCACGGTTTTTGTCAGGTTCTCCCGACCGTCGCCGGAACGGCAGTCTTGCGCACGCGGTCACGATCGAGCGGCACCTCACTTTTCACCCGCGGGCGGACGCGGCGGACGCCGAACCTTGCGCCTCACACCGAGGGGGAATATCTGTCGCGCGCTGCCGAGGCGCCAGAGGGTGGCGTAGCCCACGAATTGCATCAGCAGGGGCACTTCCTGTACCCGGGGTTCCTGCAGCCGCAGCGCCACAAAACCGGTCACCAGACGCAGAAACGCCGACAGCGCAAAGAGCAGGTGGTAGCCGATGATCGTACGGTCGCCGATCACCCAGCGGAAATCGACCAGTCTCTCGGCGAGAATGCCCCCGGCCACCGAGGCGATGAAGAAGGCGAGTCCGGTGACAACCGCGAAGACCGCCAGATAGGGTGTCCGCTTGTGGGCGGGGCTCTGGTCGATCGGGATCGTAAACGCGGCGAGATTGAAACCCGCCCAGAAGATGCCCGAATAGACCGCCTCCGGAATCAGAATCCAGAGTGAACCAGCCCGCGGAATCCACCAGATCAGGGGGATCAGCGCGAGGCCGAACGCGCAGAACACCACTACCGACCGACAACCGTACCGGTCGATGATCGCGCCCCACGGTCTATTCGCCGCAACCGACACCAGAGCAACAGCACTGGAGTAGAGTGCGATCTGAAGAAAGCTCATCTTCAGATTGATGAGCATGTGCGCAGTGAAGAAGGCGGCCGAGATGCCAATGGCGATGTTCCAGGAGACAAAGGTGGTGAGCAGACGTCTGAACGATTCGCTGCGCAACGGTTCCCACAACGAGGTTCGTGCCGCCGAACGGCGCGGCGACGTGCGGGGCCGGTCGGGAAGTCTATGCCGCAGCGCGGAGGCAGCCAGGGAACACAACGCCGCCAGCGCGCAAATCACCATGAATCCCCACCGGTGGTCGCCATCCGACGGCAGGTAATCCAGAATCACGCCGCCAGCGACCGTCGCCACCACCGTGGCCAGTGCGACCGCGGTGTTACGGGTAGCGAAATAGCGTCCACGTAGGGATGCCGGTACCAGGTCGGCGGTCCAGGCCAGCCAGGTCGGGGTCGCCAGCATAACGGCCGCGTTGGATACCGCAACCACGAGCAGAAACGAGTAGAATCCCCCCATCTGCCACGCCAGAAGCGGAATGAGCACCCACCAAGCCTGGCGCCCGACGAGCAGACTGATCTCAGTGATCGCTTTACGGTGCCCGGTACGTTCCACGATGTACGCGGACAGCAGTTGTGCCGCTTGGGCGATGAAGGGGATCGCGGTCAGCAGACCGAGTTGAAAATCACTGGCGCCGAAGTACAAGCCCAAGCCGGTGAGAAAGGCGCCGCCGGAGAAAACGACGAAGAATGTCGCGAAGGCGCTCTCCAGATTGATCAGCTGGAGATGCGTCCGTGTGCCGGCCTGTGCCGGCGACGCGTTCTGCCCGTGATGTCCTGCGGGTGTGCTGTCAGTCGCGATGTGCTTCATCCCGGTGGGTTGCCTCGCCAACGCGCCGGGATTTACGACGGGTTGAACGAAGTGTCAAGCGCTCAATAAGACCACAAGGCCATAGGGGGAGATACCGGCGGCGCGCTACTCGAACCCGAGGGGCAACGGTTCACGAGCGGCCGACCATTCGGGCGGAACACCCCAGCGTCGGGCGGAGCAGGCGACGATCCCGCCTACGATCGCACAGGTGGTGTCGACGTCGCCCCCGCCGCCAGCCGTGGCCCACAGGGCTTCCTGGTAGTCATCAGCGTGCCGGGCCGCACACCAGAGCGCGAAGGGGACCGTATCCTGTGCTGATTCCTGCGCACCCGCCCCGAGGAGGGCCGCGACCCGGGCGGGACGGACGTCCAACGGAAAGCCGCGGCGCGTCGGAATCGTCTCGACGTCGAACGATTCGGCGGCGGCACGGAGAACACCGGTTCGCACAGCACTGTCGGGTGTGTGCGCGGCGACAGCTTTGAGGTACTCCTCGGGAGATGCGGATCTCTCTTCCCCAACCTGCCAGGCCAGCGCCACCGCGACCGCGACCGCCACGGCACCGGCTTCTCCCTCGGGATGGGCGTGCGTCGGCTGCGCCGACAGCACAGCATTTTCGCGCACCGCATCGAGATCATCGGCAAAGTACGCGCCCAATGGCGCAACCCGCATCGCCGCGCCGTTGCCGTAGGATCCCGCACCGTTAAACATCGCCGGCGCTTCCACGCGCCAGTCAGCGCCGTCGCGCAGTCTGATAAGGAGCCGCACCGCGCCCGCGCCATAGTTGCGCGTAGGGTCAAACCGTGCGACGAAGTCGGCCGCGAGCGCGTCCGGATCGATGCGGCCGTCACGCATCAGAAGAGCGACGATGGACAGGGCCATCAGGGTATCATCGGTGTAGCGCCAGGGCGGCGGAGCCGGTGTACGCTGCTCAAACCGCACCTCCAGCGCAGCAGGAGCGTTAAAGAACGTCTCGCCGAAGGCGTCGCCGACGGAGAGTCCCTTGAGGGACAGGATCATGCGTTGGACGGCATCCATCAGACGGTACCTCTCAGCATGCGTCCGTCGAATAAAGCGCGCAGGACCTGTGTGCCGTCAGAGCTTCACCAGTTCGACGCGACGGTTGTTCTGGCGTCCTTCCGGTGTCGTGTTCGGCGCGGCCGGTTGCGACTCGCCGAACCCTTTCGACTCCAGCCGCGCGCCGTCGACCTGGTAGTTGGCAATCAGGAATTCCCGCACCGCGGCAGCGCGGCGCTGACTCAGGTCGAGATTGGATTCGGCGTCGCCGACGTCGTCGGTGTGCCCTTCGATCAACAGACTCAAGTCGGCGTGCTCCTGCAACATCTGCCCCATCTGCTTGAGCGTCGGGGTCGATTCGGGCCGCAACTTATCGCTGCCGGAGTCGAAGTAGATGCCGCGGGTCGCGACGCGTCCGTCGGCCATCAGCGCATCATAGAGAATCTTCTTGCCGCCCTCGGCGACGCGGATGTTGTCGATCAGCACGCCGTTCTGACTGGAGTTGTACAGGTTGAAATGGATTCGGTCGGCACGGATGAAATCGGCGTTCGGGATGTTGGCGACCCGGGTCTCGTTCACGTAGACCTTCAGGTACTTGCCGTACCCCATCAGGCGGCAGCGCACGATCTTGTCGAAGGTGCCCTTCTTGAGGCTGACTTGGGATTCGCCGCCCCCGGACCCGTGCACGCCCCCGTTGCCGTGTCCGAACTGAACATAGGAGTGAGCCGTTACACTGCGGCCGTCGGCAGCGGGACCGTAAAGCTTGAAAACGCCACCGGGGAGGTAGAGGTCAAACTCGACCGTGAATCGCTCGGGGAGCACCTGCGGCAGAGGGACATTGAAGTCGGCGTTCGTCGGCATGCGCAGGTAGCGGGAACCCTGCCATTCCACCGCTTCCATATTCCCCTTTCCGAATTCGAGTCTCTCGGGGAAATCGCCGATCGGTGATTTCTCGAAGTCTTCGTAGTAGAGGACACGGTCACCGGGGACGAAATCGTAGTTCGCCCAAGCGCCCTCGCCGGGCTTGAGATTCTCGGCAGCTGCCCCTGATGCGGCACCGGCTTCGGCGGTGGTCGCTTCGGTCGTATAGACGGTGTCGGCGGACTCTTCGGGCTGGTCCTCCTTGCCCTCAATCGCCTCTTCGGCCGTCTTTTCGGCCTGCTTCTCCGCTTCTTTCTTGATCTTCTTTTTCAAGCCGCCGAGTTGGGCGTCAACCGACGTCGGCGCAAGAACCAACGCGAGAATGATTCCGCCGATCAGAAGACCGAATTTGTGTGCTCTCATCATACCCTCCACCATGTGCTCAACACGTACTGCTCACATCCGTCAAACCCAGCCGAGAACTTACGGCGACAGTGAACAGAATGCAATGCCGCCGGGGCTAATCCGGGGCGGAAAACTCGGGAATGGCCAAGTGTCCTCCCCCCACAAGCCCCCGGCGGGCTTCAATACGCCGGTTGCGCTTACGCCTACTCGGGCACGGACGCCTCGCTCCTGTACCAGATCGACGGCGACCGGGCGGGTGCACAATTCGGATACACGGTAGCGGAGGCCGGCGACGTCAACGGCGACTCCTGGCCGGATCTGCTGTTGGGCTGCATGTTGAGTAGCGGGCCGACCGCGCCGCCTTTGCTGTACTCCGGGAAAGACGGCTCGTCGATGGCGTATCTCAGTCGCAACAGCATTGCTCCCTATGCGCTCGCGGGCAATCTCAACCTGAACGCCGACGGCAAGGCCGACATCGCGGTCGGGTTTCCCTGGGGCTGCGGGCCGTGCCCGCAATGGCAAGAGATGGATTACATGAGTGCGGGTAACGTCTATCTCTTCCAGTCCGGATACCAGGAGCTGATTCAGTCGATCGACGACGTGGGGAACGACCAGGGGAAGCAGGTCCGTCTCCAGTGGCTGAGCTGGCCCGGTAACGACAACTTCGTCGAGCAGTTCGCCGTCTACCGGCGGGTCGATGACGCCGCTAAGACGTCAGTGAACGATCCGTTCAATCTGACCGCGACGCCGCCGGGGACGTGGGATTTCGTCACCGCGATCCCGGCACGGGGCGACACGACTTACAGCGTGGTCGTGCCGACGCTGGTGGATTCAACGATATCCGAGGGAATGGCATGGAGTGTCTACTTCGTCAGCGCTCTCGGCGCAAACCCGGTCGATCACTTCGACTCACCGGTTGACTCGGGGTATTCGGTCGACAATCTCGCGCCCGCGCCGCCGCCGAGCCTCGAGGCGACACCGCCGGGCGATGACATTGCACTCGACTGGGGGCCGGTCGCCGACGTCGATTTCGATTTCTATTGGGTATACCGCGACATCAGTCCGGGCTTTACGCTGGATGATTCGAAGCGCATCGGGGCCGTCAGCGACACCGCGTATCTCGACGAGACAGCCCCGGCAACGACGGTCTATTACAAAGTGACCGCGCTCGACTTCTCCGGTAATGAAGGTGATCCTTCCAACGAAGTCGAGGTGACCGCGTCAGCCTGCGCCTGCGACTGCCACGCGGACCCGCAGTGCGACGGCGTCACCAACGTGCTGGATGTGGTCCACGGCGTGAATGTAGCGTTCCGCGGCGCAACGGACATCGTCGATCCCAACGTCAACTGCCCATATACGACGACAGACGTCAATTGCAGCGGTTACACCGACGTGATTGATGTTGTACGCCTTGTCAACGTGGCTTTCCGCGGTGGCGATCCGAACGCGGAATTCTCCAATCCCTGCCCGTAGTGCTGTGGGCAGCAGCCCGGTGAATGGAAAGCCCGCGGGTCTTGCAAGACCGGCGGGCTTTCTGCGTGCGGCAAATTCAATCGGATCGGCTATGTCGGCATGCGCATACTATCAGCGCGCGACAGCGAGTAGTAGCGGCACCCTTCGTACCAGCGGTGCTCCTCCGGCAGATCGGTGATGATCTTCTCGAAGGTCATCTGCAGCTTTTCGATCACTTTCACCGAGCCGACGTTTTCCGGATGGGTGACCGCCACGATCCGCGACAACCCGATCTCGGCAAAGCTGTAACGCAGCACCGCCCGTGACGCCTCCGTGGCGATGCCCCTCCCCCAATGTTCCGGAGACAGGCCGTAGAACAGCTCGATTTCACCGGGGCTGAAGTCCAGCGGTCCGAGCCCGCACCAGCCGATCACGTCGCCGGTCTCTTTCCAGATGATCGCCAGCGTCCACTTGATGATCCGGTCGGGTGTATTCTCGCGATAGTGATCGATCAGCCAGGAGATAATGCGGCGCACTTCCTCCGGC
>DATKYL010000085.1:0-5942 GCA_035528515.1 Acidobacteriota bacterium
GACTGCCGGCGGAAAACTGGGGGGATCTGGCTGCCGATGAGCGCGTGCTCTGGATCGAACCTTTCTGGCCGCGTCGTGCCCACAATAACTCGAACCGGATCAACTGCGAGGCGGAAACGGTCCAGGCGACGCCGTACAATCTCGACGGTTCCGGCGTTATGGTCGGTGAGTGGGATGAGGGTCAGGTAGACGGCAGTCATCCCGATCTCACCGGACGGGTGATCGCCGGCGACGGCGCAGCCATAGCGACCCACAGCACGCACGTGGCCGGAACCGTGCTCGGTTCAGGAGTCTCTTTCCCCGGGATATATCGCGGCATGGCCCCGGCCGCCGAGATGATCTCCCATCTCTGGTGGGATTACGGCTGGGAGTTGGAGTCGGATACGCAGGGCGACATCGACGACTACGACCTCGATATTTCTCAGAACTCCTGGGGCGTCGGCTACTATCCGATCAACGTCAACAACTGCAACGCATTCCTGGGGAACTACTTCTCCGAGTGCGGCGTCCTCGACGACATCGCCCGCGGCGACCTCGGCAAACCGATCACGATCGTCTGGTCGGCCGGTAATGAACGATCGACCTACTCCGATTACTGCGGCTCGGTGGGTTTCACCTGGGGAACGATCGGCCCCTATGCGACCGCCAAGAATGTCATCTGTGTCGGCGCCATCAACTCCAACAACTCCACGATGACCAGCTTCTCGAGCTGGGGACCGACCGACGACGGGCGTCTCAAACCCGAACTCGTGGCGCCCGGCTGCCAGACCACCGACGATTACGGAATCACTTCGACCAAACCGGGTTCCGGCTACGTGTCCTACTGCGGGACTTCGATGTCGGCGCCGACGGTGAGCGGCTGCGTTGCCCTCTGGCTGGAACAGTACCGCACGCTGTACCCCGGACAAACACCCCTGGCCTCGACCGTGAGAGCGGTCCTGGTCGAGAGCGCCGATAATCTCGGCGACACGGGACCGGAGTACGATTTTGGCTACGGGCGCCTCGATATCAAGACAGCGGTCGACCGTCTGAACGCCGGTGCGATCCACGAAAGCGCGCTCGTCGATCAGGAGACAGATGTCTGGAGTTTTTTCAGTGATGGTTCGCTAACGGGAATCTCGATTACGCTGGCGTGGGACGATCCCGGGGCGAGCGCCAACGCAAACCCGACGTTGATCAACGACCTCGATTTGCAGCTCCACCCGCCGGCGGGCGAAACACCCGCGACCTACTACCCGTGGGTGCTGAATCCCGCCAGCCCGGCCACGCCGGCGACCACCGGCCAGGATCGCATCAACAATCTGGAGCAGGTCAGGATTGCGGGTACGCTCCCGGCCGGGATCTGGACGGTCGAGGTTATCGGGTACAGCGTTCCCACCGATCCACAGGCGTATTCTCTCGCCCACTCCGCGGGCATCCAACTGACCGAGGGCGGGCTGGACTACGCCGTCAGTATGGTCGCCGAGACCGACACGATCGCCCTGCCCGGCGATGCGCCGGTCGCGTTTCGCGTTTCCAACGACGGACTCCAGAGCGACACGTACGACATGACCCTGACCAGCGCCCGCGGTTGGACGATCACGCCGAACCCGGCGAGTGTGGCCGTCGCCGCGCAAGCCGACTCCTTGGTCGCGTTCACGCTTCAGATTCCGTCCGACGCACCCCCCGGTACCGTTGACACCGTGCAGGCGACGGCCGTGTCGCAGGGGAACCCGGGAGTATCCGCCGGCGATGAGGCGGCGATAACCGTGATATCGGGACGCGCGGTTGACCTGCAGGTGGACATCGACACGCTTGGCATCCCCGGGAAAGAGATCGAACTCGCCTTCACGATCGCGAACGTCGGCCTGGTGACTGACAGTATCGACTGGTCGATCGCCGACGCGGCCGGCTGGTCATTCGCACCCGCGAATGGGACCGTGGTGCTGGCGGTCGACGGCGATACGATCGTCCACACGCTGGCCACCATCAGCGAACCCGAAGCCATCGGCCTCGACAATCCGATCACGGTAACAATCGTTTCCCGCGGGGACGGTGCCGCGACGGACGCGGGGATGGGCCAGATTACCGTCATCGACTACCCGCCACAGCCGATCGGCGTGGCCCCCGCCGACCTGGCGGTTCTCGGTACCGCATCGCCCCGGTTGGAGTGGAGCCCGCAGCCTCATGTGGCCTATCCGTCGGGTTTTGACGTATTCACGTATGCGGCTGAGATTTCCGCCGACGAACTCTTCAGTTCAGGGACGGTCCGTTACGACGGCATTGCGGACACGACGTTTGACGTACCGGATGTGCTCGCCGACGGTGCGCACTACTGGCGTATCCGCAGCTACAACCTCTACGATGACTCCAGCGATTACTCGCCGCCGCTGTCATTTGATATCGATACCGAGGCACCCGCGGCTCCGGTGCTGCTATCGCCGACGGACGGCGCCTGGGATGCGGACACGACGCCGGTCTTTACCTGGTTGGAGGTGACGGCCAAGTCGCTGGCCGCACCGGTCGCCTACCGGTGGGAAATGTCGCCTGACCCGCTCTTCGCGACCGACGTCGACAGCGTGTGGACTGCGACGCCCCAGTTCGCGCTCCCCGACACGATGGGTCTGGCAGTCTGCAGTACGGTCGTCTACTGGCGGGTGACAGCGCGCGACGACGCGGGGAACTGGTCGGCGCCGTCCGCCGTCGCGAGCTACTCGGTCTATCAGCCCGGTGATCTGGTCTACGACTGCGTGCTCAACATTCTCGATGTTGTGCGGTTGGTAGAGCATGTCTTCCGCGGCGGGACCCTGCCCGATCCGCCCGGACGTGCGGAAACGAACTGCACCCCCCCGGCCGACATTCTGGACGTCGTGACGCTGGTCGGGCACGTCTTCCGTGGTGGCCCGCTACCCTGCGGCCCGGAGTAAGCGGGCGCACAGTCGCGGCCCCGGCTGGGTGGCCCTGACGCCCTCGTCAGGGCTCGCATAGTCCACGTTCCGTCTCGAAGTGATTGCGTCATTGTCCTCGCATTGCCAGCTTACTTGCCATGAAGCGACGCTTCTTCAACGATCCCGCCCACGCACATCTTCTGACGTTCTCGTGCTTCCACCGGCGGCAGTTTCTCACGGATGAGTTCGCTCGCATGTGCCTGCGGGATTCGCTTGAGTATGCCCGCGAGCGACACGGGTTTGCTCTTTGGGCGTACGTATTCATGCCCGAGCATGTGCACCTGTTACTCTATCCGCAAGGAGACACGTATTCGATTGGAGCGATTCTGCGTGACATCAAGGAGCCCGCCTCAGGCGGGCCACCGGATGATTCAGCGGGTGCGCGAGCAGGCCCCGTGGAGGTTGGAGGTGCTGACAGCGCGTCAGGGGCGCCGCATCGTACATCGCCTCTGGCAAGCGGGAGGGGGATATGACCGAAATCTCTTTACAGGGGAGACGATTCGTAAGGCGGTGGAGTACATCGAGTGGAATTCGGTGAGCCGGAACCTGGTGGCGAACCCCTGTGCGTGGGTGTGGTCGAGTGCCCGTGCTCGTTCGGGGAGGCATGATGTGCCGTTGAGAATCGATGCCATCGACGTTGCACTCAGTAGACGGCAACGTGACCAAGGCGAGCCCTGACGAGGGCGTCAGGGCCACCCGCCCGTTCCAGTACGCCTGGTAGATCGCATTGGCGACCATGTCCCCCCAACCCCCGCGTCCACTGTCGCTGTAGACCTTATAGGGCAGGAGCAGGCAATCACCACAGACACCGACGACTCCCGTATCATTGTGGGAGGCCATCAAAACGCCCGCACACATCATCCCGTGTGTATTCCAGTCGACAACCGGTGATACATCGGCGTTTCCGTGATAGCAATCCCACCCGGGGAGGATTCGATACTCCTGCAGATCCTTGTGCTCTTCAAAGCCGTCATCGATGATCGCGACCTTTATGGCGGGATAGGCGCGGGTGAACAGCCAGGCGGAATCGGCGTCGATGTCTACATCTGCCACCGTGTCTCTGAGCCAGTATTGATGCTGGAAGTACTCATCCGTTGGCAGCGAATGTAACACGAGTTCAGAGTACATTTTCGGAGTAGCCCACTCCACCGCGGCTTCCGAATGAAGAGCGTTGGCATAGTCCAGCGGGCTTTCCTTAATGCTGTCCTGCAACATCGCCACCCACAGATCGGAGGCATAGTCGCTCACAGATACGAGTGAAAGCCCGTGCACATCCAAGAGAGTGTTCGCGGAGTCGGTAGAAAGTGTCGGAGCAAAGAGAACTGTGACCAGGTCTGTCACGGGAATCTCGGCGCCGCCAACCTCCGTAACGTAAACCGGGACGCAGCGATTGACGGATTCATCCTGAACGACATCAGCATAGGCCGAGTCATACTCGGAGTCAGGGTGAATTCCGAGAATCAAGAAGCCGCGCTCCAGTTCCGACGCCTCGACGGTATCGTCAAGTGTTGGGTGATTCTCGAAGAACGTCTCCAGGTCCGGGACCTGGCCCGTGGTGTCGAATTGAACAGCCAACTTCTGGTCTGAAGGTGAAATTGAGTAGCACGTGTCCCTGCCGCAATACACGTCATCACCTACTGCAGCCTGGGAGGAACATAGGATGAATGCCGAGGCTACATAGAAACACACCAATAACACTCGGGTCGTCATGAACGTACCCTTCCTTTCCAGAGTATTGCAGTGAAACGTTGGATTCTGTCAAGGACGGACGGCCACCGCAAGAGCGCCTGGGTAGGTGGTCTCTTTCGACGGTGGGTAAATCGTATCCGAGACCGTGAGTGAGACAAGATCGACCACGTGAAGGGGACCTGCGTCCCACGGACCAGCTATCGGGCCAGTGACAATCCTGTTTCGGTCAGGCAGAAACCTGACTTGGCTGTCGCGTCTGGTCTCGCCGTGTGAAAAACGCCTCAGATGCTGCAGAGTCTCAAGGTCGAATATGTCAACGGAGGGCTCGGAATCCCAAAACATCGGCCAGCTGGGATCGGTGACGACCGCAAGGCGGCCACTCTCATCAATCGCCACCTCGCCGAAGGGGTAGATAAGCCGGTATTGCAGCAGCGTCGCTCCCGTTTCGATGTCGCCAATCACGAACCAGGACATATACAGCCGTCGGTGGCTGACAATCAGCAGAACCCGCTTCCCGTCGGCGTGGAGCCGGGCGTGGTACACCTTTGTCGGTCCACCGGACGGGAATCGTACCAGGTAGCTGCCTCGTGTCTCAGAGGTCTCGACATCCAATGCCGTGAGGATCGATTCCTCACCACCGTTGCCGTCCGGCCTGGTGGCAATGGCCGCGATCTCCGTTCCCGAAGCGGCGCCCTTGCCAAGACTCAGTGAGTCCGGCAGTTGCCGGAGCAGACGCCCGGTTCCGGGATCAAGTACGTCGTGACCGTTCAGGAGAAGCCGTCCAGCCTTCAGAAGCTGGACGGTACGGCCGTTCCCGGTCACAGACCATTCGATCTCCTTCGTCGTCGCGTTCATCCGGACCAGGGGTTCTTCTTGGTCCGGCCACGGAGTGTCCATTTGCAGATACAGCGCCTTGCCGTCGGGGGATGCCACCATGTCGAAGACCGTCGAAGGCACTGGGAATGAATCGAGAAGTCCAAAATCCGTAGCGTCATAGACGTACATCCGGCTTGGGTCCGGTCCTATAGCAGACTCAGATACGCCGGTGTAGATGACATACTCGACAGGCTGGACCTCGATCCCGCGTTCCGACACGCAGGAGAGCATGAGCCCCAACACTGCCACTGAACCAAAGGCCGTCACGCTAAACTTGGCCGCCCAGGTCTTACACATACACGCGCCCGTCCATTAGAGAATGTCCAGTTCCCTCCTGATTACTGATCAGTACCCAAGATATTCCAAGGGTATCGCGATTTCCGCATGTTTTTCGACTTATTGGAGGATCCCTGGACCGATATGGAGTTGTCATGTCATCTCCTCCCTTCT
>DATKYL010000086.1:0-5733 GCA_035528515.1 Acidobacteriota bacterium
TGCATGCCTTCTTACGAGACTCGACGCGCTCAGGGCGTTCTTTCGGGAATAGACCGGCAGCAGGGTGGCCCGGACGTTCGTCCGGGTCTCAGAAGACGTGTCATAACCGCACTGACCTTTCGGAATCGGGATGATCGAGGGCAGGATGTCCGGTACATGGTGTTGTGTTGGCACCGCAGACCCTCTGGAATCTGAGGATGCTGAAACGGGACACGGGACTGAGAGACCCGGACGAACGTCCGGGCCACCCAAGCTGGTGTTTCACCGTGTCTCCGTATTCCTTATACTCCCTCCAGTCCTCAAACTGATGGAGAACCCGTCATGACCCAAATACGCAAACACCTCAAATGGACACTTGTCCCGATCGCCCTCATTCTCTTCTCCTGCGTCACCACCGGCCCGGGAGGTCGCAAGTCGCTGATCATCCTGCCTGAGTCGCAGGAAGTGGCGCTCGGGAAGAGTGTGGCCGAGCAGGTTGATTCAACGGAGACACTCTACGCCAACGAAGCTTGGCAGGCGTATATCACCGAGGTGGGGAACAAGATCGCCGCGGTGTCCGACCGTCCCAATCTTGACTGGCAGTTCAAAGTCATCGAGTCCGATCAGATCAACGCCTTCGCCGCCCCCGGCGGCTTCGTCTATTTCTATACCGGTATCCTGAACATGATGGACTCCGAATCCGAACTGGCCGCGGTGATGGCGCATGAGATATCGCACGTTGTCGGCCGTCATTCGGTCAAGCACCTGCAGACCGCGTTGGGTGCGTCGGTCCTGGCCCAGATCGCACTCGGCGAGGAAGCCGAGGGCACGGCCGGGCAGGTGGCCGGCATCGTCATTGGGCTGAGCCTCACCGGGTACGGCCGCGGCCATGAGTTCGAAGCCGATGCATTCGGCGTCCACTACATGACCAAAGCCGGTTACAACCCCCGGGGGGCCACCGCGATGTTCACCAAGCTGGCCCAACTCTCCGGCGGCGGCGATCGCGGCTTCTTCGAGAACCTGACCTCAACCCACCCCGACACCAAGGATCGGATCAGCCGGATCGAAACTCAGATCGCCGAAATGCCCCAGTCCGCCCGCGAACTCCCCCACTACCGCGACCGGTACCAGCTCCTCAAGAAACAGCTCCCACCGCCGGCGCCCCAGAGCGGGGGATAGCAGCATCCCAAGGAGTGCGTCGAAGAATCGATGCTTCGGAAGACTCCCAATTGGCGCAGGTAGGGGCGCGGTCGCCGCGCCCGCACCCTCTCAGGCCCCCGGAAACACCCCCGCAAGTTGTTGCATCATAAGGCAGTTACGGCGACTTCCTCGACCGTTACCCGACAGAGTCATTCTTGTGACAATCTGCCCGGCCAGATCCGAATAATCCGGGAATAAATCCGCTGCCCGTCGGTAATCGTGGTGGGAAGGCGAGATGTCGAAGCGTAGGGAAATCGTTGATATGGTCGCCATGGGGGGGATGGTGTCAATGGTGCTCTTGGCCATGCTGGGGGGACTGGCCGGCTGCAATACCGTGTCCGGGCATGACATCCGGCCCGCCGGCGACTCGTTCTTCCCCATGTCGGTCGGCAACGAGTGGGTTTTCGCGACCTACTCGGGCGGCCACGAAGTCTTGCGCGACACCGTCCGGATTGTCGAGGTCTCCTACACCGGGGGCTGGCGGTACTACCGTCTCCAGGCCCATTGGCCCGGTTTCACTGGGGGACTGTGGGTCCGCCGCGACCAGCGCGGGAACATGGTCTGGTCGTCCGAGCCCGGCGGCAACGGATGGACGCTGTTCAAATTCGATGAAAATATCGGCGCACGCTGGGAAACCGGTCCCGGCCTGCAGGAGTGCGTCGATTCACTGGCCATGTACGACAATTACGCCGCCGTCCAGACGCCCTACGGAATGTTTGACGGGGCCCGGAGTTTCGGATGCGTACCCTCCTGCTCCGACTTCGGGTGGGGCGTCACGGCGGCGCGTGGTATTGGACCAGTGCAGTGGACGGAAGTGACGATCGGCGGCGGCCGCGAATGGCTGCTGCTCAAGGCGGATCTCGGCGATGATATGGGGTCTCCCGAGGCTCCGCCGCGGATCGTCGACGGTCTCTAATTAGGGGGAGGTCGGAACCACCATCCAATTCGTGAGGTAACGTCGGGCGATATAGCGGTGCTGGTATCGGGCTCACCCCCGATACGGTGAGGCAGCGCCGCTCTATCCCGACACTCCGTCGCCTCCGGGCAGCGGAGACCTGACGCCCCACAGATCACGCGCCCCTTCACTCAGCGTCCAAGAGGGGGACAGGACAAAAGACGGCCCGGTTAATACCGGGCCGTCTTCTCATTGGCAGGGGAATCGGGGTTGCTTACGGCGCGCAGGGATCGCAGTACAGCACTTCTGCATCGCCGCCCCGGAAGGCGACGTCGACCATCCGCACGACATCGAGAATAGTGGTCACCCCGTCACAGGTGACGTCGGTCGTCTCGAATGGGCAGGCCGGATTGGGATCGAAGTAGGGGGCGCCTCCGCGAAAAGCTACGTCGACCGCGCGGACGACATCGAGGATACTCGCAACACCGTCACACATGGGATCGCCAAAGCAGTCGCACGCACAGCCGCCGCCTGCCGCCGCGGTGCCATACCAGAATCCCAGACCCATTTGATATGGCCCGCCGGCAACGAAGCCGGCAACACTCTGCGCCAACGACACACCCATCCTGAGATCGCCGGACGCGACTTCGATCGCGCCGCCGTGATTGATCGATACCCAGTCGAGATTGATCGCCGCGGCGACCGCCGCTGGTGCGGCGGTGGCTTCAGGCTGCGCCACCGTCGGGCTCTGAATTGGATCGGGGGAGAGGGCGTCCGACCGGGGACGCACTTTGAGATCAGATGGAGTTTGAACTTCGCGGGTCGCCGTTTGCGCAGACGATGTTGAATCAAGGCTGTGCTGCCTCGGCCCGGCCGGAACGATCCGTCTGCCGGTACCCTTCAGGTTGCCGGTCTGCCCGCGCGATGTGGCCGTACCCACTGTCAGAACTGCCAAAACCGCTATGCCCGCCACCAGGAGTGTGTGCTTTCTCATTCTACCGCTCCTCGTTTCCAATATAGTCATCGGGGACAAAATCGGCCCGTTCTTCTTGCGGATGATACCCTGCCACACCCACCGTGGTCGATACATCGACACGACCTTTGAGCTCCGCCACCTCCGCGGTCAACGCATCGATCTGGGTCTGCTGCTCCTTGACGGCCTCGATCAAGACGGCCACCAGGTTGGCGTATTCGACCGATTTGAAACCCTCAGTATCGGTGTCGACCAGCTCGGGCAGGACGGCTTCAACTTCCTGTGCGATCAAGCCGACATGTGTCCCCTCCGAGAAGTTCATGTCCGCAAACTCATTGCGCCGCCACTCGTAGCTGACACCGCGCAGACTGCGGACGATGTCCAGTGATCCGGCGAGCGACGCGATGTTCCTCTTCCAGCGCCGGTCGCTGTGGTAGACCGTCGTGTTGGAGCCGATCGTGCCGCGGACGTCAAGAGTGAAGTTTGGATCGTCGGTACCGATCCCGACGCTACCGTCATTGACAATCGTAATGCCGTTGCTCGCCAACGGGGCGCTGCTCGAGGCGCTGGTGACGAGGTGCAGCGAGAGATCCTTCACGATCAGATCGCGACGTTTGCCAGCCGGGCTCATCATGATGAGCCCCGGCCAGCCGCCCGGTGTGGACATGGCGATGCTCCCACTGCCCAGTTCGAACCAGGAGAGGCCCTTGACGTGTAACTGGTGGTCGGTCTCGGGGCTGTTTGTACCGATACCGACGCCCCCTGAGGCACGGATCAGGAACTGATTTGCGCCGGTCGTGACGAAGTTGGCGTCGGTACTGTCGGCCCAGACGAAACTGCCGTGATGCAGGGCACGGGCGTGTCGACCGGCCGCGAAGGAGTAGTCGCCCGCGGCCACGTTGGCCCGTCCCCCGGGGATGACCGACCATTTGCCCTGCGCTGAGTTGGTGTCGGCTATGGATGTTCCGCCGCCGCCGCCCACGAAGGAATGGGATCCGCGGGCAAAATTGCCTTCACCGCCCACCACAGCGGATGAGGCACCACCCGCGATATTATTCGTGCCGCCGCAGACTACCGTGTACGATCCACCCGTCTGATTCAGCAGTCCCCCGCCAATGATCGAGGCCATACCACCGGCAATGTTGCCGTAACCGGAGCCAATGAAGCTCCAATTGCCGATGGCGGAGTTGGTGTCGGCGCCGGGCTTGCCGCCGCCCACCACGACCGATCTGCCTCCCCGAGCATAGTTTCCGCTACCACCGACCACCACCGACCCATCGCCGTCCGCGAGGTTCAGGTTTCCACCGCCGACAAAGGACCAGTCGCCGGTAGCGGCATTCGAGTCCGTTGAGGTGTATGCGCCGCCGCCCCCGACGACGACGGAGTATTCGCCACGCGCGTAGTTGTTACCGCCGCCGCAGACCACGGCCGCGGTGTCTGAGGCGGTATTGTTCATTCCCCCGCCGACCGTGGAGCGAAAACCGGTCGCCTCGTTGTATCCGCCGCCGGCCACCGTCGCGAACTGATGCATCGCTTTGTTCTGGTGGCCCCCGCCCACCACGGCACAGGCATGCAGACCGACGGGAGCATCGGTTTCATTATAACTGCCGCCGGCGATCGTTGAATAGCGTGAGCGCGCAACGTTGTATGCTCCGCCCCCGATCATGGTCTCACCATCCTGGGCGTCGTTGAACCAGCCCCCACCAACAGACGAGGCGCGGCCCTTGGCCTGATTGTTCCGACCTCCGCAAACCACCGATTCTTCGCCGGTGGATGCGTTGTTCCGCCCTCCCCCGACGGCAGCGCTGGCACCGCCGGCATGGTTCCCCAGGCCGCCGCCGACCGTCACATACGGATCGTTGGAGCCGCTGGTCCCCGTGGTACAGGCAACGCCGAAGTTGACGTGTGAGCTGTCCCCGTCCCCATAGAGCACGTTCCCAGAACGGGCCAGTCCCCATTCACCGCCGCTCTCAAGGACGTTCCCGGTCAATAGCCAGTCGTTGTCGGTGCCTTCGTTGTCATCGGCGGGAATCCACTCCGACCCGGTCCATTTCATCACCTGACCGGGAGCCGCACCGCTCGATCCGATGTCGACAGACTCGATCGATCCGTCGATGATTGCCGCTGAACCCACAGAGAAGTCCGCGGCGTTGAGAGAGAGTTCGGCGACCCCGGCATTCTGGCTTGAGGCCGAATGGAATGTGTACGGAGAGGTGGCCAGCCGTATCCGCGGCATGGCGATCGGTCCGTGCACGCCATCATCGACGGTGATTCCCAGCCAGCGATTCGGCTCGACGAAGAGTCCGGGCGGGATCGGCAGACTCTCACCGATCCGAGCATTAAACAGACCGTCCGGGTTGGTTTCTATCAGGACCTCTTCACCGGGACCCGCAGGCCAGACCTCCGTACCTGCAACCGGATCATCATAGATCTTGAACGTCAACACTTTCAGTCCGGGTGCCAATGGTGCACCGAGATTGTCGGTGAGACGACCCTGTACGTTCATCGACGTGGGAACCTCGGCCCGGGCGACGCCGGCCACAAGCAGCAGGACACACCCCAAGGCCACGAATCGAGATAGGGAACTCATGCGAACACCTCCGGACAAGTCGTTCGGTAAAACCGGTGGGTACGGCCGCGACCGTTCTATCCTGCGAAATATAGGGAAAGTCTCATATCGACGCGC
>DATKYL010000087.1:0-3330 GCA_035528515.1 Acidobacteriota bacterium
ATGTGTTCCGACGTTGACTTCTGCAGGACCGTCGCGAATTCGCGCGCGTTGATCTCCAGCGCCGTCGGAACGGCCTTTTCCCCGTACAAGATCGCGGGGATGCCGCCGTGGGCACGGACTTGCCGGGCGACGCCTTTGCCGGTTCCGGCGCGTCGACGAGCGGTCAGAGGTAGGGTTTTCATTCAACGACTCCTTACTGCGATCAGGACCGGGCCCCCGTGGGGGCCGTTGGGGTGTTCGAGCGATCGGGTGTCTGTTTCCGTACTGCGTCCTCGGGGATCGGTCCGGATTCTTTCGCCGTGCCTGCGCGGCGGCCGGCGTTGACATCGATCTCGCGCTCGGGTGGGAACAACTGGGAAACCGATTTCTCGGTGGCGATGCGGGCAATGGCCTCGGCAAAGAGCGCGGTCGTGGTCACGACCTCGATGTTATCCGGGAGCCTCCGCTGCGACGTATCAATCGTGTCGGCGACAACGAGTTTCTCGATCGGGGAATCAGCGATCCGCTGGAGCGAGCTGCCCGACAGCACCGGGTGCGTGCAGCAGGCGTAGACCTCGCGGGCGCCGCGCTCCTTGACCACGCGCGCGGCTTCGGTCAGGGTCCCGGCGGTGTCGATCATGTCGTCGCGCATGATAACCGTCTTGTTTTCAATCTCGCCGATGATATGCAGGACTTCGGCCTTGTTCGGGTGAGGACGCCGCTTGTCGACGATCGCCAGCCCGCCGCCGAGCGTCTTGGCGAACGCCCGGGCCATCTTGATCGAGCCGACGTCCGGTGCGACCACGACCGGGTCGGAGATGCCCAGCTTTAGGAAATACTCGTTGAAGACCATCGCCGAGTAGAGGTGATCGGAGGGGATGTCGAAAAAACCCTGAATCTGCGATGCGTGCAGATCCATGGTCAGGACCCGGTCGGCGCCGGCGACGGTAATCAGGTTGGCCACCAGGCGCGCGGTGATGGAGACGCGCGGCTGGTCTTTGCGGTCGGCGCGGGCGTACCCGAAGTAGGGCATCACGGCCGTGATGCGTCGGGCCGAGGCGCGCTTGGCGGCCTCGATCAGCATCAACAGTTCCATGATGTTTTCCGCCGGCGGGTTGGTGGACTGAATAACAAAGAGATCCGAGCCGCGGATGTTCTCCTCGATCTGGACGAAGACCTCGCCATCGGAGAATCGGGTCACGGTGCAGGCGGTCAACGGCCGCTTCAACCGGGCGGCGATCTTCTCCGCGAGAGGGCGATTGGAGTTACCCGAGATGATCTTGAGTTCTGACGGCATGAGTGATTGACCCATTGTCCGGGTGATTGGCTGAGAGCGTGGCTGATTTTATGGCTGGGGCGCCAGGATTCGAACCTGGGAATGCGGGCTCCAAAGGCCCGTGTCTTACCACTTGACGACGCCCCAGTACGAATCGGGGCTCAAAGCGCCCGTACGGCTCACAAAGTCTCTTCCGGCGGCGGCTCAGACGCCTCGGGGACCGGCAGGGGTTCGGTGTCCTCATCGGCCGGCGGCGGGGCGCCCGCGGATACCTTCAACTCTTCCTCGTAGGCCGCCAGCACGGCGCCTTCGAGTTTCTGTCGCATCCGATTGTTGATCGGGTGCGCAATGTCCTGGTGTGTACCGTCGCTGCGCTTGCGCGAAGGCATGGAGACGAAGTACCCGTTGGTGCCATTGATGACTTTCAACCCACGGATGACGAACTCTTCGTCAAAGGTGACGTTCGCGAAGGCTTTGAGCTTATCCTCGTTCCGTAGCGTGATGCGCACTTCGGTGATTTCCACGGGCTACTCCTTGGTCCGGACTCAAGACTTCACCACTACCCGATCACCATCGCCAAGGGGGTGTCCACCGGCCGGACGATGAATACCTGCGCATCGTCCGTGTTCAACTCATCCAGCTTCCGGCGATCCGGCGGTGTACGGAAGATACCCACCACCGTCGGGCCGCTCCCCGATACAAAAGCTCCTTGCGCGCCCAAGGCCATCAAGCGCTCACACCAATACAACACAACGGGGGCTCGGCTGATCACCGCCTTCTGTAAGTCGTTGCACAGGCGGCCAATGGCGTCGAAGAAGCCGTCCCCGTCTAGGCTCTGCGGAGTATCGGGCACAGACGGGCGGTCTGTCAAGTCCAAAGCGGCATAGATATCCCCTGCTTTAAGGGCCAGCGGGGGGCAGACGAGGGCTCCCCACCAGTCCCGGAACAGCTTCCGGGGCTCAAGTTGCTCGCCCCGACCCCGTCCGCGGGCGCAGGGGGGGCCGAGAAAGAAGGGGACATCGGAGCCCAGTTCGGCCCCCACGACGGCGAGGTCGGTGGGAGGGATTCCGAGGTGGTACAGGCGATCCACCGCCACCAGGGCTGCGGCTGCATCCGACGACCCCCCGCCAAGCCCGGCGGCGATCGGGATCCGTTTCGTCAGGTGAATCTTGAGCCCCGCCCGGAAGCCGCGTGCGCGCTCGAGAGCGCGTACCGCCCGCACAATCAGGTTGGACTCGCCGGCGTCCAGATCCCCGGCGTGGAAGCCCGGATCGGGCGCCTCCCAGGTGAAACGCACGCGGTCGTCGTCGGTGCGCCGACACTCGAGATCATCGTAGAGATCGACCGCCGCGAACGTGGTTTCGATCTCGTGAAAGCCGTCGGGGCGACGACCCAGAACCCGCAGGCCGAGATTGATTTTGGCGGGTGCGCGTATCCGGCACAGGGCGGTCGGTTCAGTTGCCAAAAGTCTTCCACCAGAGGGCCGTGAAGCGCAACTGCATGAAAGGGCCGTCGCAGTCGACGTCGCGCTCGTGTTCGACATTCTCGATGCGCTGGTATCCCACCATCAGATCGACCACCAGATGGCCGCCCGCCTGCCCGTGGGTCCCGAGACCCAGGGTCAGAGTACGTTCCACGATCCCGGAGGGAAAGTCCTCGCCTCCGGGTAAGGGCCCGGCCTGGTCGGTGTCGATACGGTTCTCTCCGCGGCGCACATACTCGGCCAGTCCGGTCAGATCGAGATTGCGGGACAGATACCAGCGCGGACGGACGGTGATACGATCCGCATCGGTGCCCAGATCCGAACCGATGCCGATGACCTCATCGTTGATATCACGGTAATGGATGTAGCGGTTCCAGGGTCGGCGCTGGCCATAGACGAACGTGTTGACGCGTTGATACTCCGCGTTGAGCATGAGACGACCGTCAAAGACACCCGGCCACCAGACCAATCCCCCCATGACGCCGATTTGCTGTGGTTCGCTGACGAAGTCGATCTGAAAGTCATCGATCATCCACTCGCCGTAGACTTCCCAGGCGGAATGGAAACGCCAGGAGACCTCGACATTCCACAG
>DATKYL010000088.1:0-17633 GCA_035528515.1 Acidobacteriota bacterium
ATGAAAAGAAACGTCGCACAATCAGGAGACGGATGATGATAAAGGCATTGCGCACTGCGGCCTCGGGCATGGTGGCCCAGCAAATGAACATCGACACCATCGCCAATAACCTGGCCAACATCAACACGACCGGCTTCAAGAAGTCGTCCGTCGAATTCCAGGACGTCCTCTACGAGAAAGTACGCCGCGCCGGGACACTCCTTTCCTCGCTCAACATGATCCCGACCAACCTGGAAGTGGGCTACGGCGTCAAACCCGTGTCCACCACGCGCCACTTTTCGACCGGCGACATGATGGCCACCGATAATCCGCTCGACGTCGCGATCCAGGGCGGCGGCCTGTTCCAGATCTCAATGCCCGACGGGACCCTGGCGTATTCGCGCGACGGCTCGTTCAAGGTGTCGAGCGACGGCCGTCTCGTCACCGCCGATGGGTTCTTCGTTGAACCCGAAATCACCCTGCCTCAGGATACGATTGCCGTTGCGATCGGTATCGACGGACGGGTTCAGGTCGTTCTCCCCGGACAGGTGGAGCCGCAGGAAGTCGGACAAATCGAACTGGCCAAGTTCCTCAACCCGACCGGACTCGAAGCGATCGGGCACAACCTGTTCCGTGCCTCCTCCGCGTCCGGCGACTCTATTCTCGGAAATCCCTCGGAGAACGGGTTCGGGGAACTGGCGCAAGGGTATCTCGAAAGCTCGAACGTTGAAATCGTCGATGAAATGGTCAACATGATCATCGCGCAGCGCGCCTATGAAACCAGCGGAAAGGCGATCCAGTCCGCCGATGAGATGGCGTCGATCGCCAATAACCTGAAACGATAATATGACATTGAGTACCGTCACACGACTCCTGTGCTGCGCGCTGCTGCCGGCCGCCTGCCTCTTCACCGCGGCGGTGGCGACAGCGGAGCCGGCGGCCAATTTCGATGCGCGCCTGCAACGGGCCATCGAGGGGGCGGTCTGCGCCCACACGGGATTCGAGGCTGATGAGATCGCGGTTACCCTGCATGCGCGGCGCTTCCCGCCCCTGTGTCGCGAGGCGACGGCGATCCGCGCAACCGTCCCGCCCCACGATGATGCCGTCGGCCCGACCACGGTCCGGGTACGGTTCGCCGGGCCGGAAGGGGAGATCGCGGAGCTTCCGGTGCCGGTGTGCGTCGAGGTGTACGGCGAGGTATTGGTGACCCGTGACCGCTTGCGGCGCGAGGAACCGATTCCGCCCGAGGCGCTGGAACTCCGCCGGATGGAGATTACCCGCCTGGTGCCGTGGGTCGTCACCGATCCCGACTCGGTAGTGGGGATGTGGGCGGCGCGCACGATCAGCGCCGGGCAGGTGGTCGATCGCCGCTGGCTCGAACCCGTACCGCTGGTCCGCCGCGGTGATCGCATCACGATGGTCTACAGTACCGGGGCCGTGCATGTCTCCACGACCGCTGTGGCGATGGAAGACGGTCACCTGAATCAGACAATCCGAATTAAACGACCGAACGGCAACCGGTTGCTCTCCGCCGTCGTCGTCGACGAGAAGAGCGTACGGCCGATTGCACCATATTGATTCAGAATCGGGGGTTGATGCGATGAGCGCGGCGACGGAAGTCAATGAGTACTCGGGGGACACGCGTATGCTCAGACGGATACTGCTCGCCATCATCTTCGTGCTGGGCTGGATCGTCGGCCTGTCCGCGAACCCATACATACAGATGCGCAACGCTTCGATGTTTACCGACGTCAAGGCGTCGGGAGTCGGCGATCTCCTCACGGTTCTGATCGTTGAATCGGCGACCGCACGCAACGCCGTGGCGACGAATGCCAAAAAGAGCAGCGAGTTCGATCTCGACGCCGGCCCGGGAACCGGAGAACTGGATTTCATCAATATCTTCGGCCTCAAGAGTTCCTCCGGCAGCAAAACCGACAACCAGGGACAAACCTCGCGGGCGGGACAACTGCGCGCCCAGATGACGGTGCAGGTGGTCGGTATCCGCGAGAACGGCGACCTGGTCATCCAGGGCACACGTGTGATCGGCATCAACTCCGACAAGGAGCAACTCACACTGACCGGCATCGTCCGTCCCGATGACATCACGCCTGACAACACCGTGCTCTCACAACAGATCGCCGAGGCGCAGATCAGCTACAACGGCAAAGGTGTGGCGTCCAGCGGCGGTAAGCCCGGCCTGATCGCACGCATCCTCAACTGGCTGTTCTGACGGCCGCGGGAGATACAGTTTATGTCGAGAACGTTTCCCTTCGTCCCAGGTGCCGCGCCGCGCGTTATCGCCGCGCTTCTGACGGTGGCGGTCGTCGCGACCCTGACCATCCCTGGCACCGCCGCGGCCGGAGTGCGTCTTAAGGACCTGTCCCACATGGCCGGTCCCGGCTCGACCGCGCTGTTCGGTTACGGTCTGGTCGTCGGTCTTGACGGGACCGGTGACGGCCAGGGAACGGAGTTTACCGTCCAGACGCTGAGCAGCATGCTCCGGCGCATGGGCATTACCGTCGATCCGGATCAGGTCAAAGTCAAGAATGTGGCCGCCGTTATGGTTACGGCGCGTCTGACGCCCCAGATGGTGCGCAGCGAACGTCTCGACGTGACCGTGTCTTCGATGGGCGACGCCAAGAGTCTGCGTGGCGGGACGCTCCTGATGACCCCGCTGGCCGCCCGCGACGGCACTGTGCACGCGTTTGCACAGGGGCCGGTTTCCACCGGCGGCTTCGCGGTTGAAGCCGACGGCGGCGGCGCAAGCGTGTCGCGCAACTACAACCTCGTCGGGCGCGTTCCCGGCGGCGGCGCGGTCGAAACACCGATGTTCCAACTGCCCGCCGATCCCGAATACGTCGAACTCGTCTTGCACAATCCCGATTGGACCACAGCCCACCGGATGGCCGAAGTGATCCGCGCCCAGTGGGGCGAGGTCGCCGATGCCCGCCAGCCCTCGCTGGTTTCCGTGGCCATCCCCGACGAATACAAGGACGTGTCCGGGCGCGCTCGTTTCATCGCCGAATTGGAGTCGCTGGAAGTCGAGCCCGACCAGGCCGCCCGCGTCGTTATTAATGAAAAGACCGGCACGATCGTCGCCGGCGAACATGTCTCGATCGCGCCCGTCGCGATCGCCCACGGCGGCATCACCGTCGAAATTCAAAGTATACCCGTCATCAGTCAGCCGGCGCCGTTCTCCGACGGCGAAACGGTGGTTGCGCAGGAAAGCGGCATCACCGTCCAGGATGAGACGGCCCACGTGGTGTACATACCCGGCACCGGAACGATCAAAGACGTCGCCGAAAGTCTGAACGCGATCGGCGCCACCCCGCGCGATATGATCGCCATCTTCCAGGCCCTCAAGGAGGCCGGAGCGCTGCGGGCGGAATTGATCATCCTTTGACATGTGAGCATGATGGAATGAACCCGATTGGTCCCGTACCTCCGGTATCCGATGCGCCACGGCCGCGGCCCCTCAATGGGGCCGATGCGTCCGGACCGGACGCGCAGAAAGCGGAATTGACGCGGCTGCGACGGGCAACGGCCGACTTTGAAGGTATTTTCATTGCGCACATGCTGAAGACAATGCAGGGCACGATCCCGAAGAACGAAGAGGGACTGTTCACGGGCGGCGATGTCCTGCGCGACGTCGGTTGGGAGAAGGTGGCGGAGTCGATGGCCCACCGCGGTGGACTGGGTCTGGCGGATATGCTGTTCCAGTCGCTGAAGGACAAAGTGAGTGCCGACCCGGCCGCAACCGACTCCAGCGCCGAATCGGGGCCCATCCTGTTGCATCAACCAGATCGGTCACGGAATCTGGGGCCGGAGCCCGCCGGACCGCGTCCCCTTCACGACACCGCCGCGACGCAGGACGTCGGTCTGCCACTGGATGGCGGGAGGCCAGTGTCCGATATGGGGAATGAAGGATCGTAACGCCGGGGGCAGTACGCGTCTTGACCAAGACGAGGAGGTTTGCGACATCTCGTGAAGGAAATCGTTGACCAGTTGATTGCTGTGGTCGCCGAGGAGGCGGAGCACTGCGAGCGGACGCTGAATCTTCTGCGACAGCAGCAGCGCCGCCTGATCGAAGGCGATACCCAGCATATTGAGAACAATGTCCGCCAGCAGGAGACGGCGATCCGTCGCTCGCGCGAACTGGAGAAACGACGCCTCGCGCTTCTGGAACGTCTCGCGGCGACCCGCGAGTTCGGCGGCGAGACTCCGGACATGGAACGCCTGATCACGACCCTGTCCGACGATTACGGACGGCGACTGACGCAACTGCGGGAATCGCTCGCCGACGCCATCAGGCGGATCGCGAAAGTCAAACAGCAGAACACGATGCTGATCGAACGATCGCTCTCCAATATCGGCGAGACGGTGCGCCTTTTGGCTACCCTGCCCGCCGCCGGCAGTCCGGTCGTCGATGCCTCGGGTCGGCACCTGCGGCCGGCACCCGTAAGCGTGGACCGCATCGGTTAACCCCCACTTGGATAAGCCCATGTCCTCGATATTTCAGGGTCTCGAACTGGCGAAACGCGCCCTCCTGTCGCATCAGTACTCGCTCACGACGGCGGGCCACAACATCGCGAACGCCTCGACGCCGGGCTACAGCCGGCAACGCGTGCAGTTGACCGCGACCGATCCGTTCATATCCACGGTCGGCGCCGTCGGGACGGGTGTACGCGTCGCGACCGTCCGCCACGTGCGCGATCTGTTCCTCACCGGCCAGTATCGGCAGACCAACGATGAACTCGGGCGCTGGACGGCCATGGAACGCGGCCTGAGAGAAGTCGAAAACGTCCTGCAGGAACCCTCCGACATCGGCTTCAATGCTGTCTTGAGCGAGTTCTTCGCTTCCTGGCAGACGTTGTCGCAGAATCCGGAATCCTCCGCGGCCCGCGCCGCCGTGCGCGAGCAGGCGGCGACGCTCGGCAACACCTTCCATCAACTCTCCCGGCGGCTCACCGATCTGGAAAGGGCGGTCGACCGGGACGTGAGTGACAAGATCGCCTACGTCAACCAAGTGACTGTGCAGGTCGCGAACCTGAATCGCGAGATCACACGCGGCGAAGTGGGCGGCCAAATGGCCAACGACTTGCGCGATCGACGCGACCGCCTGATCGACGAACTCAGCCAGGTGGTCAACGTCTCCACGCTGGAGACGACCAAAGGCGCCGCGCGCGTTTTCATCGGAGCCATGGAGATCGTCGGTGAGGTCTCCTACACCGAGCTGGACACCCGCCTCGACGCGGCCGGCTCCCTGACCCACGCGACCATCATCTGGAAGGACAGCGCCCTCTCCGTCAACGTCCAGGGAGGGGAAATCGGCGGCCTGCTCGAGACGCGCGATCAGCTCGTCCCCGCCTACCGCTCCATGCTCGACGATCTCGCGAGCGCGATCATCTCGGAAGTTAACGCCCTCCACACGACCGGCACCGCCCTCGACGGCACGACCGGGAACTTCTTCTTCGATCCCATGCGGGTCACCGCCGCCGACATCAGCCTCGACAGCGCCGTCATGGGCGACCTGAACAAGATCGCCGCCTCACAATCGGGCGCCGTCGGCGACAACGCCAACGCCATCGCCATCGCCAACCTGCAGAACCTGTCGGTTCTCAATGGCAACGTCGCCACCTTCGCCGACTACTACGCGCAGATCGTCAGCAGTGCCGGACGGCGCTCGGCCGAGGCGATCGACGCGCGGACCAACGCCGAGATGGTCGTCGAGCAGGTCGAGATGTCCCGCCAGTCGGTTCAGGGGGTCTCTCTGGACGAGGAGATGGCCGACCTGATCAAGGCGCAGCACGCCTACGACGCGGCGGCGCGGGTCATCACCACCATCGATCACGCCCTCGATACCCTGATCAACGGCATGGGCATCGGACTCTGAGTCTGAGCCCGCCACCGCCCTCCGATCCCTGTCCGGCCACGGCCGCCCCCGGGGCGGGAAACCCCGTGTGCGGCGGTCGGTTGGGGCCACCCGGCCGCCTGTTCAAGTCGATCCCTCCCACGCCGATACAGAGAAGTGAATGCGGGCACCACAGATGCTGAAGCGCACGCGCCAGGGAGGGTGAGTGCTCATACTCACACGCAAGCAAGGCGAAAGCATCACGATTGGTGACGATATCAAAGTCACCGTTCTGGGCGTTTATGGCCGTCAAGTACGGCTCGGTGTCGAAGCGCCTTTGAAAGTGGTGGTGCATCGCGAAGAAGTCTATCTCAAAATCAAAGAGGAAAACCGCAAAGCACGCACGATCAAAAGCGATCTCATCGATCTGGCGCGCATGATCAAAGGGAAGGTGAAGGGCGATGCGCCCAAGTCGGACGGACCGGGAGGCGTGCAGTACAAGGCGTCATCAAACACCCGCGGCCCGGCGCCCCGACGGTCGTCGTCACGACCTTCCCGCCGCTACACCGGAGGAATGCGATGAGCTGGTTCCGCCGCAAAGCGACAACCGGATCCCCGCCCAGTGGTCGCACCGACATCGACCGCACGGACCGGTCGGCCGGCGAGAATAACGCCGGATCGCCCGTTCGCAGCCGCAGCGGCCTCCACCCGGAGGCGCCGCGAGCCATCGATGCCGAGTTCTGCTGGGGAGATGATCGGAAGAGGTAGACGATTGTGCGGGTGACGCAGCAGATGATGATCAGCCGTTCCGCGTCGAACCTTTCGTCGGCGCTCGAACGTGTGCTCGATCTCCAGAATCAGCTTTCCTCGGGCAAGCGCCTGGCGCGGCCCTCGGACGACCCGACCGGGATCCCCCGTGCGCTGTCGTACCGTACTTCGATCGCCGCCCTCCGGCAATACAAGGACAACTGCACCCGGGCGGAAAGCCAGCTCGCCACCGTCGAACAGACGCTCAACTCTGTCAACACCCTTCTCGTCCGCGCTCGCGAACTCGCGACCTCGATGGCCAATGACGACTTCGATGCTACCGCCCGTGCCGGCGCGGCGACCGAAGCGCGCGATATCTTCGACCAGCTCATCCAACTCGGCAATACCCAGAACGAAGGACGCTACATCTTCAGCGGCCACGAGACCCGCACCGCCAGTTTCCTGGCCACCGCGACCGGTGTCACCTATCAGGGCGATCAGGGAATCCTCTACAGCCAGATCGAAACGTCCTCCCAGATGGCCGTCAATCTCATCGGCTCCGACATGCTGCTCGCTCCGGTCGTGACCCTGGGTGCCGGTTTCGATTGCGATCGCGGCGTCGACAGCGCCGTTCTTCTTGCCGATCTCCTTATGGGTTCCGGAATCGATATCAATCCCGGCACCGATCTCAACATCCTCGACGAAAACACCGGGACCATCGTAGCCGTCGATCTGTCAGGCGCGGTCACGGTCGGGGATGTGGTCACGGCGATCAACACGCAACTGGCCGCGGGCGGCATGCTCGGTGTCACCGCGGCGGTGAGCCCCTCCGGCGATGCCATTCGCCTGACGGCCGAGAACGACGGGACCGTCACGTCACTGACGAAGCTTGCCAATCTGAATAACGGTGCCGGAATCGATCTGTCCCCCGGCTCCTTCCGGGTGGCGACCGACGACGGTACGGTCGATGTGACAATCGACGTCAGCGGTCTGACGACGGTTGGCGACCTGATGGCCGCGTTCGATGCACAAATGGATGCGGCGGCCGTGTCTCTCGGTATTCCCGAACTCGCCAACGTCTCGATGGATCTGAACGCCGGTCAGACCGGACTGCGGATCATCGACGGCAACGCATTGCCCCTCGGGCTGCGCGTCGAAGACTTGTTGCAGGAGGCCACCGCCGCCGGACTGGGTCTGGTCGGATACGTCAACGATGAACTGGTCGGCACCGATCTCAACCCCGTCCGCGAAATTACGATTTCCGAAGGCGGCGCCGGTCAGACCACCGCAGCCGATCTCGGCGTTCTCGGCAGCTTTACCGGGACGCTGGACGGCGCTGATCTGGATCCCATCCTCACGCTCACCACTCCCATATCGGAATTGAACCACGGCACCGGCCTGACGCTCGGCAGCATCCGTATCGCCCAGGGAACGCTGTCGACCGTTGTCAACCTTGCCGGTGCAGTAACGATCGGTGATGTGATCGATCGCATCAACGCCTGCGGCCTGCAGATCACCGCGGCGATCAACAGCGATCAACGCGGCATCCAGGTTGTACCGACCGTGACGACCGAGTCGCTGACGATTACCGACGAGGACAGCGCCGGAGGGGCGTTAGCGCTCGGCATCGCCGGATCCTCCGATGTGATGGGCGGGATGCTCCTTCTGATCGACGCGCTCGAGAGCAACGACCGGGAGACCGTCGCTCGGCTGCTCGGCACGCTCGAAAAGGCCACCGACAGTGTTCTCGATCGCCGGGCGGCCGTCGGTACCCGCGTGCGCCGCCTGCAATCGACCGGCGATCGCTTGAGCGATATGCAACTTCTGATGACCGGTCTTCTCTCGGACGTCGAAGACGCCGATATCGTGGAAGTGACGACCCAACTTGCCACGCAACAGAATATCTACCAGGCGGCACTGAACGCGGTAGCCCGTTCGCTGACGCCCTCTCTGGCCGATTTTCTCGGTTAGGGGACGGAGACGACGATGAGCACGGAAACGCTGACGGTCCAAACGAACCGGTTCGGTGAAATCACCGTGAAAGAAGAAGACATGATCCTCTTCCCCAAGGGACTCCTCGGATTCGAGGAGCATCGGCGGTTCTTTCTTCTGACGGCTCCCGAGTATGCGCCGTTCGCGCAAATGCAATCCCTCGACGATCCGGCCCTGACGTTCGTGGTACTCAACCCGAGCATCGTCTTCCCCCATTACAAGGTGGAGGTCGATCCCCGCGAAATCGCCGAACTCGAAGTGACGGACGTTAAGAAGGTCCTCGCCCTCGGGATCGTGACGGTGCCGGACGACGTGAGCCGGATGTCCGTGAACTTGCAGGGCCCCGTTCTTCTCAACCAACACAACAACCGCGCCAAGCAGGTTGTTCTGGTGCACAGCCCATACACGACGTGCCATTACATCGCCGACGAATTGCAGAGGCGCCAAACGCGGACGGACGCGCAGGAAAAGGCACCCGTGACGGCCTGACCCCGCCTGTCCGCGCCTCCCGCCCGCGTCGGCGGTCATCCAGGGGCACGCCGCAACGTGATACAGCCGAGCGGATCACCGATCGCAACCTCATCTACAAGCGCGAGGACCGAGGGCATGACACAGTCAGCACAGACACGCGTTCATCCTTCCCCGATTTCGCGGCAGCGTGTGGCCGAATTGCGGGTTCAATGCCAGCGCGACCCGCATTCAGTCGCCGTCCACCGCGAGACCGTCGATGAATTTCTGGCGGCCGGTCTGACCGCCGAAGCACTCCCGCTGCTCAGACGTCTGGCGACGCTCTGTCCGGACGATCCCGCCGTGCTGGTGCTCCTGGCGCGAGTCTGTGGCGAACGTGGCGATCATCGGGAAGCGATCGCACGCCATCAGCAGGTGGCGCAGATGCGTCCCGACTCGGTCGACGCCTGGCACGATCTCGGCGTCGCCGCCTGTACCGCGGGCGAATACGCCACCGCCCGCGACGCTTTCGAGCGCAAGGTCTCCCTGGCGCCCGACAGCTACGAGACATTCAACGACCTGGCCGTTCTGTATGGCATGGACCGGCGCGGCGATGACGCTGCCGCCGCGTATCGACGCTGCCTCACCATCAACCCGGCCTACGAAAAGGGCCGCCAGAACGCGTTGCACTTTTTTTGGGATACGGGCCGGTACGCCGAGGGACTGGCACTTGTCAACGATCTGATCAAGACCCTCGGCGAGGACGGCGTGCTCGCCACCTGGCGCGAACGATTAGGCAATCCCGCGGCGGCGCCCGCGGCGGCCACGACCGAACCGCGACGCACCGTAGTCACGGCGCGATCCGACGCCCCGCTGGTGACCAACCGCAAACTGGCGTTTGTCGCCTCCGCCGACACATTCCTGCGGCCGATCGTGAGTCACTTCGCCGCCCACAACGATGTGCGCTGTATCTTCCCGCAGTCTTCCGCCGAAATCGCCGAGATCATGCGCTGGGCCGATCTCACCTGGTTCGAATGGTGCGATGCACTCGTCGTACAGGGGTCGCAGTTGCGCAAGACCGGCAAGATCGTTTGTCGGCTGCACTCCTACGAGGCGTTCACCGACTTCCCCGCGCAGGTCAACTGGCGCAATATCGACCGGCTCATCCTCGTTAACCGTTCCGTCGAAGAGATCCTCGCCCAGAGCGGCGATTTGCCGACCGCCCGAACGGTCATTCCCAACGGCGTCGATCCGGAACGCTTCCCGTTGGCCAAACGAGAGCGCCGCGGTAAGAAGATCGCCTCGGTCGGATACATCAACTACAAGAAGAACCCGTCGTTGCTTCTGCAGACGTTCAAGGTCCTGCATGACTGGGACCCGGAATTCGAGCTGCATATCGCCGGTGCGCACCAGGATCCGCGCATCAAGGTCTACTTCGACCACCTGCTGCCGCGCCTCAATCTCCCGGTCACCTTCCACGGGTGGGTGGAGGACATGCCCGCCTTTTATGCCGAGATGGACTACGTCATCTCGACCTCCCTGTTCGAATCCTTCCACTATTCGATCGCGGAAGGAATGCTCTCCGGATGCCTGCCGTTGATCCACAGCTGGAAAGGCGCCGACTACCTCTATCCGGGACACGCGCTGTTCGACACTCCCGATGCGGCGCGCGCCGTCGTCGAACGATACCGTGACGGCGACGTCGAACGCTTCATGCGGGAACACCGGCAACACATCATCGACCGCTTCAACTGGCCCGATCGGCTGCGCGATATCGACCGGATGCTTCATGAGGTTCTAATGGGGGAGAAGGTCACGCCGCGTGATACAAAGATCGATCGAATTGCCGCGGGTCGTGCGAAACCTGCCGGTGAGGACTTCGGTTGCGTTTCCGTCATCATCCCCGTCGTCGCCGACGAATCCTCTCTTGGCAAATCGGTGGAAGCCGCTCTGGCGCAGACCTACTGCAACGTCGAGGTCGTGGTCGGGATCGCCGCCGGATCGCACGCTGTTGCCGACCGACTGGCGGCGTTCGGCGATCAGGTGACGGTGGTCCACGCGGATGGGACCGGCATCGCGGCGGCCATCAATGCCGCCGTCCAGGCAAGCCAGGGCGACTTCGTTGCTCTATGCCGTCCCGGCGACGTTTTCGAAACCGATCGTATCGACCGGCAGGTGCGGCGCCTCGCCGCCGCCGATCGACTGGGGTTGCTATGCGGCACGGTGAGTGATGGACAGGTCGCTCGGATGGGCTCCGTCGATCTGCCGCTGTCTCAGGTCATGATGCGCCGAAGTGTCTTTGATGAGGTCGGCTGGTTTGAAGAGCATGCTCCGGAAGACGGCGATACGGATCGGGGACTCGCGTCAATGTGGCGCCGGGTCGCGGCGCGCTATGACGTCGAGGTTCTCGGAGATCTCCTCGCCGCAACGACGCAGGGCGCCGACACGGAAATACTGGATCGCTGGAATGTCTGCGTCAAGTCACCTGAACTCACATGCCCCGATCAACGCTCCGGCGATAATGCCGCCGGGGACATGAAGGTCGTCTTCGTCGGCGCCGCCGACCCCGGGGGACAAATGGCGATGTGGGCCAATGCCCTCAATCGTCACGCCGGCCTGAACGCCCGCGTGCTGACCCACCGTCAGGACGCATGCCATCCCTCCGATTTGGTGATGCGACAGGTCGGGAGCGGGAAGCGTGACGGGCGGGGCAGACCCTCACTGCCGGAGATTCTGGCCGAGGCGGAACGGGTGATCCGCGATGCGGACCTGATCGTGTTCGGAGCGGGGCTGGCGCCGGGCTGCGACGTCCCCGAGCATCGTCTCACGGACACCGATGAACAGCCATTCGGCACCATCCACTGGCCCGATTATCTTGAGGGTAAACAGTGTGCGGCCATATTGTTCGGGACTCCTTCGGTCCGCCGCAACCTGAACTGGTATCACGAACATCTTCGCACCAAGGGATGGCCGATTCTGACCAATGATCCGGTCGTCCATCGCTGGCTGCCCGACTGCCGCTGGCTCGCACCGTTGTGGTCGCCGGGAGACATGCGTGCGGCCGAGCGCGCCGCTCCGACCGGGAGTCTGTCGATCATCACGGGTCTGGAACCGTCCGCCCCCGCCGGTGGGCGACTGATCGACGCGGCGCTGACCGAGTTCGTCTGCCGGCATCCCGATGCGACTTTCACGCGCACACCTGCGCCGACACATTCGGAGGTTGCCTCCCAACACCCGCCGGCGCACGTCGGTATCGACCGCATCGCCGTAGGCGACGGCACCTTCAGCCTCGATAGTCTGGAAAACAGCGCTCTCGGTCGTGTGAATATCGTCTATTGCAGTCCCTACACCCGGGCGCTGATCGCGGCGACGACCGGTACCGAGCGCGTCCCCTGGGAGATGCCGGCGACCGGTCGCGCGCTGACCGCGGTCCTGGACCGCTGCCTGCAGCAGCCGGAGGAGCGCGACGCGCGGATGGCAGAGACACAAAACTGGTTTGCCACGTACTGGCAGGAACTGAAACTCGCGCCACAGATTGCCGGCCTTCTCCGGCGGATGTGACGCGCGCATCGACGGTGACAAGACGTGTCACCTCGCAGGTCACGACGATGAAGCGAAAAAAGACGTGTACGCGCTCCCGACTGGTGCGCAAATGGGACGGCTGTCCGGTGGAGGAACACATGGCACGCGTCGGCACAGGGAAGAAGCCCACGATCCGCGCGCTGCGGGCGGCGCTCGAGAATGAACCGGACAACCTGACGATTCGGGTCGCGCTCGCCGACCGTATCCTCCAGCGCGCGCGCCCGGAGCAGGCGATCGAGCTGCTGGAAGACGTGTTCGATGCGGCTGCCGAAGAGCATGATGATGCCGACCTCATGGCGGCCCGACGCGTGCTGGCTTTCGCTTTGGTCGGTACACGGCGCTTCGACGAGGCGCAGCGACTCGCCGCAGAAGGGCTCGCCCGCGAACCGCAGGCCCTCGACTTTCACTACCTGCTGGCCTACATCGGGCACCAGATCGGATCGCACGCGCTCTGCGAGGACCACGCTTGTACTTTCCTGAAGCTGAGCGAAAGTGACGATACCGACGTGGCGCCGGGCTTCCTGTGCGTGACGGCGGGGCGACGCTACGAGGTCTGCAATTACCTCGGGTTGGCGCTGGAAAACACCGGGCGCGTCTCCGAGGCGTTGGCAGCGTACGAAACGGCGATCGAAGCGCGACGCACCTTCGATACCGCCTGGGCCAACCTCGCCCGGCTCCTGGCCCGGGTGGGACGCGCCGAGGATGCCCGCAAAGTCCTGGACGAGGCGCGGCGCCGTTGCCCGCGCTCGAAGATTCTGCCGCGCGTTCACGTCGCCGAGACGGAATCATCCCCCCGGGGCGCCACCATCGCGCTGTGCATGATCCTCAAGAATGAGGAAGAACAACTACCCCGGTGTCTCAAGAGCGTCAAGGATTTGGTGGATGAAATCGTCGTCGTCGATACCGGTTCGACCGATCGCACCGTCGCTATCGCCGAGTCATTCGGCGCCCGCGTCTACCATCACCCCTGGGAAGGCGACTTCTCCAAGGCGCGCAACATCGCGATGGGGTACGTCGACAGCGAATGGATCCTGATCATGGACGCCGACGAGGAACTGGAGACCGCCGACATACGGGTCATCCGGCATGCGGTCAACGAGGGCGATTTCAAGGTGATCGCCGTCTCGGTCTACAACTACTCGGCGCTGAAAGAGCAATACACCTCGTTTCTCCCTTCCAACCGGCTGGTCCGGCGCGACGCCGGCGCCTACTACGAGGGCATCGTCCACAACCAGTTGCGCATTCCCGGCGACGACGGTTCGCTGCGCATCCCCGCCCGCATCTATCACTACGGCTACGGGCTGGAACCGGAAGCCATGGCGCGCAAGTCGGCGCGCAGCATGGCCCTCCTGGAAAAGCAGCTGGAAGAGAATCCCGGCCACGGCTTCGCTCACTTCAATCTGGCGCAGCTCTTGCGCGGACAACCGACCGACGATCTGCCCGCCTTGATGGACCGTGTGATCCGTCATGCCAAACGGGCGGTCGAACTCTGCGCACCCGATGACCCCAAGGTGCAGCACATTCACGTTATGGCCCTGCATCAGTTGGTCACCGCCTATCTCAACAAGGGAGACTACGAGCAGGCGGCGACCTATGCGCGACGCGCTCTCGAGCACAAACCCGGTTATCTCGATGTGATACTGAGTCTGGGTCATCTCTACTCCCTCAGCGGTGAACTCGATCTGGCCCGCAAGCACTACGTCGAGTACCTCGAACGGCAGCGCGCTTACAATGAGCATGAGGAGATCGATCAGGTGATTCTCCTGCACCTGCGGAGCCGTCACAACGCCCTCTACGGTTTGGGGTTGATCGCATTGATGGATGACAAGCCGCGCGAGGCGGTCGATTGGTTCGAACGCTGCATCGCCGAACAGGACAACTATCTCGACGTCCACTTCCGGCTCGGCGCCGCGCTCTGGCGGCTCGGAGAAAAAGAACGTGCCCAGAAGGAAATGCGGCGCGAACTCGAACTACACCCTCAAAACAGCGACGCCAGAGAAGCTCTGACCGAACTGATCGCCGAATCCGGTGACTCGCAACAATTGCGTGAGTACCTGGAATCGGATGTCGCGCAGGACACCGATGACGCCGATGCGCGCTTCCGTCTCGCACGGATGGAAATCGACGCCGGGCGCTTCGACGAAGCACTCACCCAACTCGCCGCGATCCCCAAGGACGACCCGGATGATGTCACGGCGAACCTGATGCGCGGCGAGGCGCTGTACGGTCTGCGCCGCTTCGACGAAGCCGTCGCCGCCTACGAACGCTGCCTCAGGCGAAGCCCGGATGATCCGGCGGTGCTCAACGACATCGGCAACTGCCATTTCCAGGTGGCGAATTACGCCGAGGCAGAACGCTTCTACCGGCGCGTGATCGACTCCGGCAAGGCCGAACACGGCGTCTATCGCAATCTCGGATTGACCCTCGCCGGGCAGAAGAAGGTCGAAGACGCGATCTTCTCGATCGAAAGCTACGTCGAACTCGAACCCGATGACGTGCAAGCCGCCGGATTCCTCGGTGACCTCTACTACGAAAAGCAGGATTACGGCCGGGCCATCGACCACTACGAAAGGCTGATCGAGCAGACCGGGGCCCGCGCCGACACCCTGACGCGCCTGGGGGATTGCTATCTCCAGCGTGGCGCGCTCGATGCGGCGCTCACGGGCTATGAAGCGGCGCTGAAGATCGATCCCGAAAATGAGAACGTCTGGGAACGCCTACGGGCGCTGCGCGCGCACCTCAGCGAACAGAGTGGTGATCGGCCGGCAGCGGCCGTCCCGGCGCCGGAAACGGTCGACGTCTGATATCGGATAGGGGAGAGACACGATGAAGGGAACGTACGATCCCGATTCATACTGGGACGACCGCGGCGGCGATTCGTATCAGACCTATGTCGAATCCGCCGATTACGCCGTGTATCGCCGCGAGCAGGACCGCTTCTTCACCGACTTGATCGCCCGCCTGTGCCCGGAACGGCTGCTGGATTTCGCCTGCGGGACCGGCAAGCTCTTCCCGATCTGGAAGCCGGTGGCCGAAGTGCACGGATACGATCGGGCCTTATCCCAAGTCAGGGTGGCGCGACGTGAAGTGGCGCGTGTGCGGCCGGAGAATCCCTACCATATTCTCCACTATTCCACCGGGTCGCGCACGGAGCTTCCCTACGACGACGACTATTTTGACCTCGTGGTCGCCGCCGAGGTGCTACTGCACGTATTGCCGGCGGACATCGACGCGATGGTCGCCGAATTGCACCGCGTCTGCCGCGGTCACCTGGCGGTGGTCACCGCCGCCCCGTTCGACAACCCCGCGCCGCATTGCTTCAACCACGATTACCCGCTACACTTGAAGGGTCTCTTTGAAATCACGGATGATCACGCCGTTCACCGGCAGCGCTACATCGTCGGGCGCAGACTGCCGGCCGCGGCCGCGCCGCCGATCGCGGCGGCCTCACAGGAGCAAACCGATGCCCTCGTCACGACCTGAACTCATCCCGTTCGTGCTGCGCTTCGTCATGCAGTTGAACCCGCGCTCGATCCTCGAAGTGGGCGCCGGTTTCGGGAAATACGGATTCCTCTTTCGTGAATACCTCGACATCTGGGCGGCCGCGTCCGATCCGGCCCGACTCGATCCCGCCAACTGGCAAGTGCAGATCGACGCCATCGAGATTCACGAACCCTACATCGGCGACCTGCAGCGAAAAATCTACGACCGGATCATCATCGGCGACGCGATGGAGGCCATCGACCGGCTGGGCACCTACGACCTGATCTTCCTCGGCGACGTCATCGAGCATTTCCCCAAAGAGGAGGGACGGCGCCTCCTGGAAAAGTGCGTGGCGCACTGCGCCCGCATGGTCATCGTCACGACACCGAACTACTTCAACCCGCAGGGAGCGGAATACGGCAACGAGCGCGAGACCCATCACTGCCTCTGGACGCGGGAGGATTTCGCCCGTTACCCCGGGGCCCAGTGCTATCTGATCGAGGACCGCTACAATCTGGCGGTCATCCCGCTGGTGCATGCGCCCCAAGTGGCGGCCGCCGAAGAGTCGGCACCGGCGTTCTCTTTCCCCACGTGACCCCTGCCGGCATGGCCGCCAGGCCATGAGGTGTGGGATTTGCTCCCCGGCAAGGTCATGGAAACCCCTATGCCCCAACTATGTAGTCGGCCGAAAAAATCGCCTGTCCGAAATCTGCCCAACTCGAAAAACCCCATTAAGATAGCTCACCCGACTGCCGACAATTCTCAACAGAAAACAAGAATTGTTGGGTAGGCAGCACGCTGTAGCATCGCCGCGAGGGGAAGTCTCGCATACACAGAGTTTCCGGGGGTTCGTGCACCCGAGTTGAAGGGGGTGATCGGTCTACCTGTTGATCGGTCGGTATGGATGACCCGACCTGACGTCCTGTGGCGGCCAACGGAAACCGCCGCGGGACCACGCGACCATGGAGGTGAGATAGTCAACGGAATCACAACACGTCGCGATTTGTCGGGCATGGACCGCCTGACACGGACCATCAAGGAGGTAAGAAATGGGTTTCAGCATCACTAACAACCTGGCTGCGTTGGATGCACATCGCAATCTGTTGATAACCACGCGGCATATGTCCCTCTCGATGGAGAAGCTGTCATCGGGTTTCCGTATCAACCGTGCGTCCGATGACCCGGCCGGCCTCGTGATTTCCGAGCAGTTCCGTGCCCAGGTCGCCGGTCTCAACCGTGCGATCGGCAACTCGGAAGGATCGATCAACATGATCCAGACCGCCGAGGGTGCGCTGACCGAGATCAACAATCTTCTGGTCAGTATGCGCGAATTGGCGATTCACGCGGCCAACGAGGGCTTCAACGACGCCTCGCAGTTGGCCGCCGACCAGGCGGAAATCACCAACTCGCTGGCGACCATCGATCGGATCGCCGAAAACACTCAGTTCGGCACCAAGAAGCTCATCGACGGCAGCAAGGATAACACTGCCATTATCACCACCGCCAACGTCTCGCTGCTCACGATCCACAAGAGCACGATGACGACGGGCGC
>DATKYL010000089.1:0-16244 GCA_035528515.1 Acidobacteriota bacterium
CGTTCATCCAGACCTTGTCGACTTTTTCAAACGCCATATGACCTCCCGCGCCTGATGTCAGGCAACCTGTATAACAATATCAATTATACGAATTCGGCCGTCGTGCGCCCAGCGATTTTCGGCGACGACAGGGTAACAAAATGACAGATCAGGTCTTGACCGCATCGCTTTCAAGTTTTGCCGCAGGGGACATGGTATCGACGAATGCATCGAACTCCCGCAGGATGTGACGCGAGACAACAATCCTCTGTATCTCGGAGGTCCCCTCTCCGATTTCGCACAGCTTCACGTCGCGGAAGTGCCGTTCGACGGTGTTGGCGCTCATGAACCCGGCGCCGCCCAGAACCTGAATCGCCTGATACGCACAGAAGCGTCCGACTTCCGAGGCATGGAGTTTGGCCATCGCCGCCTGCTTGGCGAACGGCAGGCTACGGTCCTTGAGCCAGGCCGAGTGGTAGACGAGATGACGGGCGGTTTCGATCTGCGTACCCATGTCGGCGATCTTCCACTGGATCGCCTGCTGGTCGGCGATCGGACGCCCGAACTGTTCGCGCTTCTTCGCGTAGTGGACGGCGATCTCGAAGGCGCCCTGGGCCAGGCCGAGCGCCATCGCGCCAATGGAAATACGTCCGCCGTCGAGTGTTTTCATGAACTGCTTAAAGCCCTCGTTTTCGGGGCCGAGGATGGCGTCGGCGGGAAGACGGACACCATCGAAATGCAGGGTCGTGGTGTCCGAACCCTTCAGGCCCATCTTCTTTTCGGGGCGGCCCGTCGAGAAACCGGGGATGCTCTTGTGCATCAGAAAGGACGAGATGCCGCGGGCGCCGATCCCGGGGGTGGTGACCGCCGTGGCAATGATCCACTCGGCAAAGTGCCCGTTGGTGATGAAGCACTTCGAGCCGTTCAGCACCCATTCATCGCCCTCGCGGACCGCCGTAGTCTTGGTGCCCGCGGCGTCGGAACCGGCGTCGGGCTCGGTCAGCCCGAAGGCGATCACGTGGCCTTCCTTGGCGACACCCGGCAGGACCATCGCGCGCTGCTCAGGGGAGCCGAACAGGTCGATCGGATAGACGCCGAGCGAATTCGCGGCGGCGACCGTGATCCCGGTCGAGCCGCAGATACGGCTCAGTTCCTCGACGGCAACCGCATACTTGAATGTGCCGGCGCCGGGGCCGCCGTGTTCGACGGGGCAGAGAAGCGAGAGAACACCTTGACGCCGCATCTTCCCGAGGAGATCGGGATCGAACTCCGCGTTCTCATCCATCCAGCCGGCCACGGGCGCGACATGTTCCTCGGCAAAAGCGCGGATCTCCCGCCGGTAATCCTCAATCTCCGAATCCCACCACATAACGTCATCCATCGGCGAGCACGGCGCGCGAGATCACGATACGCTGTGCTTCCGATGTCCCCTCATAGATTTCGGTGATCCGGGCGTCGCGGAAGTAGCGCTCGACCGGGTATTCTTTCATGTAACCGTAACCGCCGTGAATCTGGACCGCTTCGTTGGCGACCCAGTTGGCGGCCTCGGAGGCGAACAGCTTCGCCTCGGCCGCGGCCGTCGTGAAGCGCTCACCGGCAGCCATCAGGCGATAAGCGCGGTTGATCAGAAGCCGTGCGGCGTCGAGCTTGACGCGCATGTCGGCGAGTTTGAACCCGATGGCCTGAAACTCGGAAATCGGCCGGCCGAACTGCCGGCGTTCCTTCGCATAGTCGCGCGCCGCGGCAAAGGCCGCCTCGCCGATACCGAGCGCCTGCACCGCCACCCCCAAACGGCCGTGGTCGAGCTGCGCGAGGGCGATCTTGAACCCTGCACCTTCCTCACCCAGCCGGTTGGCCTTCGGTACCCGCACGTCGGTGAACGCGAGGCCCCGTGTGTCGGAGCACTTGATCCCGAGCTTGCGTTCCGCCTTCCCCACCTCGAGACCGGGCGTATCCCGTTCCACCACCACCGCGGAGATGCCGTGCGACTCCGCCGAGGAATCGGTCGAGACAAAGACAACGTAGAGCCTGGCGTAGTCGGCCGAGGTCACAAACACCTTCTCGCCGTTGAGCACGTAGTCATCGCCGTCGGCCACGGCAGACAGCCGCAACGCACCGGCGTCGGTCCCGGCACCCGGCTCGGTCAGCGCGTAGGCGCCGATCCCCCCCGCGGCCAGAACGGGGAGCCACTTGGTCTTCTGTTCATCGTTGCCGAAATTGTTGATGGAGCCGATCGCCAGCGAGTTGTGCACCGACACCGTGATCGACAGCCCGGCACATGCGCGCGCGAACTGCTCGATGACCAGCGCGTAGCTGATCGGGTCGCACTCCATCCCGCCGTACAACTCCGGCACCAGGAGGCCCATGTATCCGAGTTCGCCCAGTTCCGCCAGAAGATCGTCGGCCAGGCGTTCGGCGTGATCAAACTCCTCCGCGCGCGGCACCACGCGTTTCTCACAAAACTCGCGCGCCGCGTCGCGCAGAAGTACCTGCTCTTCGGTCAGTTCTTTTTCAAACACCACAGCGACTCCGCGTCAGTCTTCCTCCGTCCAGAAAAGGGGACGCCTCATGCGTACGTGTAGAACCCGCGGCCCGACTTGCGTCCCAGATGTCCCGCCTGAACCATTTTCTTCAATAGTGGACAGGGTCGATACTTGGGATCGCCCAGCCCGTCCTGCAGCACGTTCATGATGGCCAGACAAACATCGAGTCCGATGAAGTCAGCCAGCGTGAGCGGCCCCATGGGATGGGACATCCCCAATTTCATGACCTCGTCGACCGCCTCCGGCGTGGCGACGCCCTCCATGACACAGTACACCGCCTCATTGATCAGCGGCATCAGCACGCGGTTGGCGACAAAGCCGGGATAGTCGTTGACCTCGACGCCCGTCTTGCCCAACCGGACGCACAGGTCGCGAATCACCGCCAGCGTCTCATCAGAGGTCTGGTGCGCGCGGACGATTTCGACCAGTTTCATGACCGGAACCGGGTTCATGAAATGCATGCCGATGAAGCGGTCGGGATACGTGGTCGCGGCCGCCAGTTGCGTAATCGGCAGCGACGATGTGTTGGAGGCAATGATCGTGCCGGCGGCGCACGCCTTATCGACGGCGCCGATGACCCCGAGCTTAACCTTCGGATCCTCGAAAACCGCTTCGACGATCAACTGACATGGCTTCACGGCCGCCAGATCGGTCCCCGGTTGGATCCGTCCCAGGATCGCCTCTTTCTCCGCGGCGGTGATGATCTCTTTCTTGATCTGCCGATCGAGGTTCTTGCCGATGACCGCCAGCGCCCGGTCGAGGATCGCCGTCGTGGTATCGATGAGACGGACGTCGAAGCCGTTCTGCGCGAAAACGTGGGTGATGCCGTTGCCCATGGTCCCCGCACCGAGAACGGCGACCGTCTTGATATGTTCCGATGCCGACATGTCGTGCCGTCCTTAATCTTCCATCTCGATTGCGAGGGCGACCGCGTTGCCGCCGCCGAGACAGAGCGTCGCCAACCCCTTCTTCAATCCACGATCCTTCAGCGCGTAGATGAGCGTCGTCAACACCCGCGCGCCGGAGGCACCGATCGGATGACCCAGCGCGATCGCGCCGCCGTGGACGTTGACGCGCTCCCAGTCCCAGCCGAGTTCGCGTCCGTCGGCGATCGCCTGCGCCGCAAACGCCTCGTTGGCTTCGATCAGATCGAAGTGATCGATACCGACGCCCATCTTGTCACACAGCTTGCGCACTGCGTAGATCGGTGCGTAGAAGAGCAGCTCGGGTTCCGTGCCGGCAGCGGAGTACGCGATCACCCGCGCCAGCGGCTTATGTCCGTGGGATTCGGCGTAGTCCCGCGACGCCACCACCAACGCACAGCCGCCGTCGTTCAGTCCCGGCGAATTGCCCGCCGTCACAGTGCCGTCCTTCTGAAACGCCGGCCGCAGCTTCGCGAGCTTCTCGGCGGTCGTGCCCGGACGCGGACCTTCGTCGGTGTCGAAGATGATCGGGTCGGCTTTGCGCTGCGGGATCTCGACCGGGACGATTTCCTCTTTGAACTTGCCGCCCGCGATCGCCGCCAGCGCCTTCTCATGCGAGGACGCCGCGTAGGCGTCCTGATCTTCCCGGGTGATGTTCGACTTCTTGGCGGTCAGCTCGGCGGCACTCCCCATGTGGAAGTTGTTGAACGAGTCCCACAGGCCGTCGAGGACCATCGCGTCGTTCAGCTTCTGATCGCCGAAGCGTAGGCCCTTTTTGGCGCCGTGCAGGATGAATGGCGTCCCCGACATCGACTCCATGCCGCCCACCACCAACAGATTCTGATCGCCGGCGCGGATCGACTGGGCCGCCAGCATGACCGCTTTCAGGCCGGAGCCGCAGACTTTGTTGATGGTCATGCAGGGTACGCCCGGCGGTACGCCGCCGTGAATCGCGGCCTGACGCCCAGGCGCCTGCCCGACTCCTGCCTGGACCACCTGGCCCATGATCACTTCATCGATGTCATCCTTGTCGATCCCGCTGCGGACCATCGCCTCTCGGATCACGATGGCGCCGATCTGCGGCGCCGTAAAATTGGACAACGATCCCTGGTAGGTGCCGATTGCGGTGCGGCACGCCGAGAGGATTACCGCCTCGTTGTTCCCACTTGCCATGGCTTTCGCCTCCATCCGCGCTCCAGGGTTCCGGTCGTGTACGCGCCGGGCACCGGGTTCGCGTCACTAAACAGTCAACTCTTTCAGATCGCTTGCGACTTTGAATTCACACCCGGTCTTCGCCTTCAGGTCATCAAGGGACACGTCCGCCGCCTTTTCCGTCAGCGTGAGACCGTCGTCCCCCACCGTGAAGACCGCCAGTTCGGTAATGATCATATTCACCACGCGGCAGCCGGTGAGCGGCAGCGTGCACTCTTCAAGGATCTTGTGCGAGCCGTCCTTGGCGGTATGGGTCATCGTGACGATGACGCGGCGGGCACCCGCGACCAGATCCATCGCGCCGCCCATGCCTTTGACCATCTTACCGGGAATCATCCAGTTGGCCAGATCGCCGTAGCGCGAGACCTGCATCGCGCCGAGAATGGTGGCGTCGACGTGTCCGCCGCGCACCATCGCGAAGGAATCGGCCGAAGAGAAATACGACGTACCCGGCATTTCGGTGACGGTCTGCTTGCCGGCGTTGATCAGGTCGGCATCCTCCTCCCCTTCATAGGGGAAAGGGCCGATGCCGAGCATGCCGTTCTCGGACTGAAGCGTGACGGTGATGCCTTCGGGCAGGTAGTTCGATACGAGGGTCGGCATGCCGATCCCGAGGTTGGCGAAGTACCCGTCTTTGAGTTCGCGCGCCGCGCGCCGTGTGATCATTTCTGTTGGTTTCATGGTTCGTCCCGCATCCCGTCTTACGAGCGCGGACGGATCGTCCGCTGCTCGATGCGCTTCTCGAACTGGTCACCCTTGAGTATGTAATCCACGTAAATGCCCGGAGTATGAATGTGGTCGGGGTCAAGTTCGCCGACTTCAACCAGGTGTTCGACCTCGACGATCGTGATGTCGGCCGCAGTCGCCATCATCGGATTGAAGTTCCGGGCGGTCTTGCGGTAGATGAGATTCCCCGCCTTGTCTCCGGTATGCGCCTTGACAAGGGCCAGATCGGCCCACAGTCCGAATTCGAGGAGGTAGGAACGGCCGTCAAACTCGCGCGTTTCCTTGCCCTCGGCGACCTGCGTGCCCACTCCGGTCGGCGTGTAGAACGCCTTGACGCCGGCACCGCCCGCTCGCAGCCGTTCCGCGAACGTCCCCTGCGGCACGAACTCGATCTCCAGCTCCCCGTCGAGAAACTGCCGCTCAAAGATTGCGTTCTCACCGACATAGGTCGAGATCATCTTCTTGATCTGGCGTGTCTCCAACAGCAGGCCGAGACCGAAATCGTCGACACCGGCGTTATTGGAGATGAGTGTCAGATCCCTCACCCCCGAGTCACGCAGGGCGGCGATCAGATGTTCGGGAATACCGCACAGACCGAACCCGCCGGCCATGATCGTCATGCCGTCACGCAGGCCCACCTTGTCGAGTGCGGCTTTGGCATTCGCCACGATCTCTGCCATCGTTCACTCTCGCTTCCGGTTCTGGATTCGCGCCAACCGCATGATCGCGCGGTCACACCGTACACACGATAACCTCACCCGCATCGGGTAAGCTTTACATGATACAGTCCCGGCATCCCCCGAGGCAACCGAACGATCGTTCGGTCGCTGACAAAAATGACTTATCCCTTCGTTTCAGGGCTTTCCGACAGTTCGATCAGGGTCCCCAAGGTCGAGGAGGGGTGCAGGAAAGCGATCAAGTGCCCTTCGGCACCGGACCGCGGTGCCCGGTCGATCAGTTTGACCCCGTGGTCGGCAAGGTGTTCCATGTGGGCGGCGATGTCGTCGACCCCGATGCAGATGTGGTGCATCCCCGGGCCGTTCTTCGCCAGGAACCGCGCCACGGGGGAATCGTCGTCGGTGGGAGACAACAGCTCGAGCCGAGCGCCTCCGCCGAGCTTCACGAACGCGATCTCGATCTTCTGCGCGGGGACCATTGTCCGGCCCTCGATCTGGGCCCCCATCACGTCTTGCCAAAACGCGCAGGCGCGGTCCAGATTACCGACGGCCACGGCGACATGTGTCATCCCTTTGAGCACTTCTCTCCTCCGGTTACGTTGATAATGCCGCGCCCGGCCATTCGCGGTCGTTACGCAGTCTCCTGCCGCTGGTATTCTCCCCAGACCCGGCGCAGGACGTCGGCAATCTCACCCAGGGTACAGCCGGCTTCGACGCAGGCGATGATCGGCAGCATTAGCGAATCGGTACCGGAGACCCGTGTTCCCAAATCTTGAAGAGAGGCGGCGACACTTTTCGCATCGCGCCGCGAGCGCTCCGTCCCGAGGCGTTCACATTGCCGCCGTTCGAGTTCGGGGTCGAATTTCGCGAGGCCCTCGGGCATCCCGCGGTCGTCCTTGACGAATCGGTTGACGCCGATCACGGCCGTCTCCCCCGACTCCACCTGCCGCTGGAACTCGGAGGCCGAGCGCGCGATTTCACGTGAGAAATAGCCGCTCTCCACCGCGGCGACCGCGCCGCCCATCTGATCGATACCGGCCAGCAAGTCTCTGACTTTCTCTTCCAGAGCTGAGGTGAGCGTCTCAACGTAGTACGAACCCGCCAGCGGATCGACCGTGTCGGTCACGCCCGATTCATAGCCGATGATCTGCTGTGTGCGCAACGCGAGTTCGGCCGACAATTCGGTTGGCAGCGCCAGCGCCTCGTCGTAGGCGTTCGTGTGCAGCGACTGCACGCCCCCCAAGACCGCCGCCAGCGCCTGCAGGGTCACCCGCGGCACATTGACCAGCGGCTGCTGCGCTGTCAGGGTCGAACCCGCTGTCTGCGCGTGGAACCGAAAACGCATCGCGGCCGCTTGGGTCGCGCCGAAGCGTTCCTTGATGATGCGCGCCCACAGACGTCGCGCGCAACGAAACTTGGCGACTTCTTCGAAGAAATTGTTGTGCGCGTTCAAGAAGAACGACAGGCGCGGCGCGAAGTCATCGACCGAGAGGCCCGCGCCGACCGCGTATTCGACATAGGCAATGGCGTTCGCCAGTGTGAACGCAACCTCCTGCGCCGCCGTCGAGCCCGCCTCGCGAATATGGTATCCGGAAATCGAGATCGGATTCCACTTCGGCACCTCGGTGTGACAGAAGCGGATCGTATCGGCGATCAGCCGCATCGACGGCTTCGGCGGGTAGATGTAGGTTCCGCGCGCGATGTATTCCTTGAGGATGTCGTTCTGGATCGTACCGGTCAGGAGTTTCAGATCGACGCCGCGCCTCTTCGCCACGGCCACCACCATTGCCAGGAGGATTGCCGCCGTGGCGTTGATGGTCATCGAAATCGACACGCGGTCGAGGGGAATCTGATCGAAGAGCGTCTCGACATCCCAGATGCCGTCTATCGCCACCCCCGTACGTCCCACTTCGCCCTTCGCGAGCGGATGATCCGAATCGTAGCCGATTTGGGTGGGCAGGTCGAACGCGACCGAAAGCCCGGTCTGCCCCTGTTCGAGAAGGTAGCGGTAGCGGCGGTTCGATTCGGCGGCCGTTCCGAAACCCGCGTATTGGCGCATCGTCCACAGGCGTTCGGTGTACATCGCCGGATAGACGCCGCGGGTGAACGGGTACTCTCCCGGTCGTGCGAGGTCGCGGGCCGGGTCGAACGACGCCGGCAGGGAGTCGTAGAGAGGCGCGACCGGCATCTCCGAGGTGGTCCGGCGCGGTTTTTTCGGTTCTTGTGTCATGCGTGGGTTAACCCGTCACGAGGAGAATGCGCACCGACGCTACTCAATCACCAGGAGTTCGGCGCCGCCGTTGACCGGTTGTCCGGCGTCGACCGCCACGTTGGTTACACGGCCCGGGCGCGGCGCTTTGACGTCGTTTTCCATTTTCATTGCTTCCAGAACCACCAGGCGTTGCCCCTTGGTCACTTCCTCACCCAGGGCAACCAGCACCTTGACGACGAGCCCCGGCATCGGCGCCTTGACCGCCGTCCGGCCGGTGGGCGTGTCGGAGATTCCGGCGCGACGCTTCAGGTCAGCCAAATGCTCATCGGTGACCAGACCCCGGTAGCGGCGCCCGTTGTAGGTCAGCATGAGCCGGTCGTCTTCCTCCTCGATGCGAAAATCGAACGATCGGCCACCGAGGAGAACGAGCAGGTTCTGCCCCGACTCATCGAGCCAGACATGTGACGCCTCGAAACTATCGCCGTCGATCGAGACCTCCGCGCCGGCGCCATTGCCGTTAAAGACGACTCGATGACGTTCGGATTCGATTTCGGTCAGATATCCTTTGCCAACCATACAAGCCTTTCCTGTCGATCCCGGTTCAGTTCAGTTCAGCACCGACCAGCGCCGCACACCTTCTCGTCGTGCGGCCGCCAGCCAGTCGGATCGTTCCGGTGATGCGCTCCCGCTCCCCACCGTCCGCGACCGCCGTTCGGTCTGGCGCCGGGTGTAGAGTGTCGCCGCCACGGCGAGCGCCCGCCGCAGATCGGCGTCGATCGGGGCGTCACCGTCGGTCGAGGCTAAATAGCGGGGCAGAAAATCGGTCGTCGTGTTCCCATTCACGAACTCCGGGTGGGCGATCACTCTACGGTGAACATCAATCGTCGTCGCGACGCCGCCTACGGCGAATTCCTCGAGCGCCGCCTGCGCGCGCCCGATCGCTTCGGTCCGGTCGCGACCCCAGACCACCAGCTTGGCAATCAACGGGTCGTAATGGACCGGGACCTCGCCACCCTGATAGACACCCGAATCAACCCGCACGCCGGGGCCCTGCGGCTCGCGATAAACCGAGAGGGTGCCGGGAGAGGGCAGGAAGTTGTTCTGCGGGTCTTCGGCGTAAATGCGAAACTCAATTGCGTGCCCGAACGGTTCCGGGGGAAGCGGCGGCGGTGTCCAGCCGTTCCCGCCGGCAATGCGGAATTGTTCGATGACCAGATCGCATCCGGTAACCGCCTCGGTCACGGGGTGCTCGACCTGGAGACGCGTGTTCATTTCGAGAAAGTAGAAGTTGCGATCGCGGTCGACTAAGAATTCCACCGTGCCCGCGCCGATGTAGCCGCACCCTTGCGCGGCCGTCACCGCGGCCTGCGACATCCGTGCGCGCATGTCGGGGTCCACGACGGTCGAAGGCGACTCTTCGATCACTTTCTGATGCCGCCGCTGGATCGAACACTCACGCTCACCGAGGGAGATGGCTTTCCCGTCGGGTCCGCCGAGTATCTGAATCTCGATATGGCGCGGCTGTTGCAGGTACTTTTCCCAGTACATGCGGCCGTCGCCGAATGCGCGTTCGGCTTCGCGGGCCGCGGCCTCGAACGAGGCGATCCAGTCCTCCGGCTTCTCGACCAGACGCATACCCTTACCGCCGCCGCCGGCGACCGCTTTGAGCAAAATCGGGAAGCCCGCCTTTTGCGCTTCGGCGAGCGCGGCGGCCGGGTCGGTGATCGGTCCATCGGAACCGGGGACAATCGGGACACCCTGCTTGGTGATCAAACGGCGCGCGGCGATCTTGTCACCCATCAGGGAGATCGCCTCGGCCGGGGGACCGATCCAGGTCAGCCCTTCGTCGACTACACGTGCGGCGAAAACCGGATTCTCGGAAAGAAAACCATAGCCGGGGTGGATCGCGTCGGCCTTGTAACGATGAGCGGCGGCGATGATCCTGTCGATATTGAGATAACTCTCACCCGGCGCGGCCGGGCCGATCAAGCAGGCGAAGTCGGCCATGCGTACCGGCAGAGCGGCCCGGTCGGCCTCGGAGAAGACCGCGACTGACTCCAGCCTTATGCGGCGGCACGCGCGGATCACGCGAACCGCAATCTCCCCGCGGTTGGCAACCAGAACCCGTTTCATTTTCATAACCTCAGACCTCTCGCGGGCGGGGATGGGTCAGGACAACCCGGAGGGCAAGCGCCATCCTAAAGGGGGATGTTCCCGTGCTTCTTTGGCGGGTTGGTGTCCTTCTTGGTTTCGAGACGTTCGAGCGCGCGAATCAGACGGAAACGTGTTTCGGCCGGCTCGATCACATCGTCGAGGTAACCGTACTGCGCGGCGATATACGGGTTTGCGAACTTGGCGCGATATTCCTCGGCCAGCCGCTCGACCTCGGCCGCCTGATCGGCCGCGGCGGCGATCTCCTGGCGGAATATAATCTCGGCCGCGCCCTTGGGTCCCATGACCGCCACTTCGGCGGTCGGCCAGGCCACGTTGTAGTCGCCGCGCACGTGCTTGGAGTTCATGACATCGTACGCGCCGCCGTACGCTTTGCGGGTGATCACCGTGACTTTCGGGACCGTCGCCTCGCAAAACGCATAGAGGAGCTTCGCCCCCTGCTTGATGATCCCGCCGTGTTCCTGCGCGACGCCCGGAAGGAAACCAGGGACGTCTTCGAAGACGACGAGCGGGATGTTGAAACAGTCACAGAACCGCACAAAACGGGCGCCCTTCGCCGATGAGGCGATATCCAGCACGCCCGCCAACACCGCCGGCTGGTTGGCAACGATCCCGACCGAGCGTCCGGCCAGACGCGCAAAACCAATGACGATGTTGCCCGCGTGGTCGGGTTGCAGCTCGAGGAACTCGCCGTCGTCCACGACGTGCGCGATCACGTCCTTGATGTCGTAGGGTTTCTGCGGATCCTCCGGAACCAGCGTGTTCAGTTCGGGGTCGGCGCGGTCGACCGGATCATCCGACACCAGGCGGGGCGCGTCGGACAGGTTGTTCTGCGGCATAAACCCGAACAGGCGGCGGGTTAGAAGCAAGGTATCGGCGTCGTTGTCGCCGACGAGATGCGCGATCCCGCTTTTCGCCGCGTGCACGTCGGCACCGCCCAGCCCTTCGTGATCGATCTCCTCGTGGGTGACCGTCTTGACGACGTTCGGGCCGGTCACGAACATGTACGACGTCCCGCGCGCCATCAGGATGAAATCGGTAATCGCCGGCGAATAAACGGCACCGCCGGCGCACGGGCCGAGAATGACCGATATCTGCGGGACGACGCCCGAGAAAAGCGTGTTGCGCAGGAAGATGTCGGCGTACCCGCCGAGCGAAACCACGCCTTCCTGAATGCGCGCGCCGCCGGAATCGTTGAGGCCGATGACCGGCGCTCCGGCCCGGGCGGCCAGATCCATGATCTTGCAGATCTTGCGCGCGTGCCCCTCGGCCAGCGAACCGCCAAAAATGGTGAAGTCCTGGCTAAACACGAAGACGAGCCGTCCGTCGATCCGGCCCGAACCGGTCACGACGCCGTCGCCCAGGGGCCGCTTGTCCGCGAGGCCGAAGTCGGTCGAACGGTGGGTCACGAACCGGTCGATCTCCTCGAAGCTGCCTTCGTCGAGGAGGAGTTCGAGCCGTTCGCGCGCAAGGAGCTTGCCACGATCACGCTGGGCCTTGATCCGTTTGGCGCCGCCCGGTTCATCGGCGAGCTTGCGCATCTCGTGCAGACGTTGGATCGGTGTCTTGTCAGTCATGGGATTCTCGTGGTCGCGCCCCCCTGATCAGACGAGAGACACGCTCCGGGTTTCGACCGGTTCTACGTCCAGCCACTTCTCCTTCCGGACAATCCGGCCGAACATCACCGCGATGTCATGATCAAAACCGATGATCGTCGGTGTATCGCAACATTCCTTCAGCAGTACGCGCTTGACCGCCATCGTATCGAGCGGGAGCAGATCCACCGCCGCGACATAGGGCCCTTTCAGATGAAACCGTGAGGGCAGGATATCGCCGTAGTACAGGAACAACAGGCCGCCCCGTGTTACCCGCACCCCCTGGTGGCCGCGCGTGTGCCCGCCGGTCTTCCTTACCGCAACGCCCGGCAGGATCTCTTCATCCCCCTCAACCAGCCGCAGCCGTCCGCTGTCGGCCAGCGGTTTGAGCCGGTGCTGGAGATAGACCGCCGACGTGCGTTCGTTCGGATGCGTTGCATCCTCCCATTCGTCGGTCTGCACGATGTACTCGGCGTTGGGGAATCGTAAATCGGGATGATCCGGGTCGCCGGTCACCGCACCGTTGGAGTGGTCGGTGTGCAGGTGGGTGAAAATCACGTGGGTGATCGCCTCGGGCGGGGTGCCGATCGCGTGCAGCGCCTCGTTGATGCGCGACGGGCTGCGGGGTGAATACACCTTGCGATCGAAATCGGAGAGCGCGTCGCCGAGCCCGGTATCGCAGAGAATATTGGCGTCACCGGTTTTGATCACGTAGAGGTTCGTCTGCATCGCCACGAGGTTGTTCTCGTCCGGGGGGATGAGCTTCTTCCACAGCTTCTGTGGGATCACCCCGAACATCGAGCCCCCGTCGAGGGCGAAGTGGCTCTCGATGAAGCCCGTGACTTCCCAGTCCCCGAGCGGTATCGTCTGAATGGCTTCCATCCGTCAATCGATCCCGTTCCGTCAGCGCAACAGCGACATGGCGATCACGAGACGCTGGATTTCCGAGGTGCCCTCATAGATTTCCATGATCCGCTGGTCGCGGTACAGTTTTTCAATGATCGAGAATTCACCGATGTAACCGTACCCGGCGTGGATCTGCATCGCGCGGTCGACACAGAATCCGGCCGCCTCGGCGGCGTACAACTTGGCCACTGAGGCGTCCTGGGAAAACTTCTCGCCTTTGTCCTTCAGCATTGCCGCCCGGTAGACCAGGCCACGGGTCGCCTCAACACGGGTGTGCATGTCGGCGATCATCCACTGGATCGCCTGCAGGTTGGCCAGCGGGGCGCCGAACGCCTGGCGCTTCTTGGCATATCCGATCGATTCGTGCAGGGCCCGTTCGGCGATGCCGAGGCCCTGCGCCGCCACGCCGATGCGCGCCGAGTCGAGCGTCTGCATCGCATAACGGAACCCGCGGCTGCGCTCGCCCATCATCGCGGTCTGGGGAATACGGACGTCCTTGAACCAGATCCGTCCGGTGGTCGCCGCCTTCATCCCCATCTTGTACTGCAAGGTTTCTTTGCGGATGCCGCAGTTCCCGTTGTCCTCGACCAGCCAGGTGGAAATCTTGTCTTTGACGCCCGGCTCGTTCACCTTGCCGAAGAGGACATACAGGTTGGCGACGTCGCCGTGCATAATGAAGATCTTCTCGCCATTGATGACGAAGTCGTTGCCGTCCATGACCGCCTCGGTGCTCTGATTCGAGGCGTCGGAGCCGGCTTCGGGCTCGGTCAACGCGAAGGCGGGGATGATCTCGCCGGAGATGCACTTGGGCACGTATTTCTTCTTCTGTTCCTCCGAGGCGAACATGCAGATCGGCTCGGTGGCCAGCACCGCCACCGCCGCCAGCAGGTTGATCGGCGGATCCCAGAAGGTCAGTTCCTCGCCGAGGGTCGTGTACTCGATCGCCGATTTGCCCTGGCCGCCGCACTCCTTGGGGAGCGGGTACCCGATGAACCCCTGCGCCGCCAGTTTCCGGTACAGGTCATGCGGGAACTGCTGCGGCTCCGGCCGCCGGTCCAGATCCCGTGCGATCGGAACGATTTCCTTTGCCGCAAACTCCCGGACCATGTCCCGGACTGCCTGTTGTCGATCATCAACGTTGAAGCGAATCATCAGGTTACCCTCCGTAGAACGATTGTCATTCAGCCTCTCAAGACTGCCTATTTAACCGACTTCCCCGACCGAAATCAAGAGGCCCACTCCGGTGTTGACAGGGGGACGCCGGTTTTGACAGGTGAAGACCGGTTAAAACCGTGCCGGAGTGGGGGTTCAGGGGAGAGAGAGGGTGGCCCTGACGCCCTCGTCAGGGCCTGCTTACCTCACCTTGCCTCTCGAAGTTATTGCGTCATTGCTCCCGGTTGGGTGGCCCTGAGGCCCTCGTCAGGGCTCGCCTTGGTCACGGCTGGGTGGCCCTGACGCCCTCGTCAGGGCTCGCTTAGCACGCGTTCCGTTTCGAAGTGATTGCGTCATTGCTCTCGCATTGCCAGCTTGCTTGCCGTGAAGCCACGCTTCTTTAACGATCCCGCCCACGCACATCTTCTGACGTTCTCGTGCTTCCACCGGCGGCAGTTTCTCACGGATCAGTTCGCTTGCATGTGCCTGCGGGATTCGCTCGAGTTTGCCCGCGAGCGACACAGGTTTGCTCTTTGGGCGTACGTATTCATGCCCGAGCATGTGCACCTGTTACTCTATCCGCAATGAGAGAGGAGTACATTGAATGGAATCCGGTGAGCCGGAACCTGATGGCGAGTCCCTGTGCGTGGGCGTGGTCGAGTGCACGTGCTCGTTCGGGGAGGCGTGATGTGCCGTTGAGAATCGATGCCATCGACGTTCCACTCGATAGGCGGCACCGTGACCAAGGCGAGCCCTGACGAGGGCGTCAGGGCCACCCGCCCAGTGCGCCAACCCCGCTCTTGCGAGCGCGAACGCGAATACCAGTTGACAACACACAGCACAGTGAGCTGATTGATTCACGCGTAGCTCATTGAAGAAGCAGAGGAGCCTCGCCCATCTGCTTCGAGGGGGGCGAATCGACAAGCCGAGTTTCCGCTCGGGCGGTGTGACGCTGTCGGAGCGCAAGGAGGTGGTGTGCCCAGTGGCGACGGGACACCGGGAACCGCAACGGGTTTGGAGGAACTCGAATGCCGTGGTTCGCTCTTTTCCCACGTTGCCGGGAATATCCAGTGGCGCCATGTGTAATGAGCATTGAAGAGCAGTAGCCCCTGGGGTTCGAGCCTACCGACGAGAGCCCCTACATACATGACTGACAGCCCAAGTCTGATGGGCAGAAACGAGGACTCATCTCGATCTACCCCCAGTGTCCTCGCAATCAGCGCAGTCAGACATCCCTGAGCCGGGGCGCGAAAGTGGGCGTTCAGGTGAGGGGAGACGAGGTCAAAGCGGTGTGGTCCCAATCGTTCCAGGGGTGGCCAGTGGCGAACAGATCGCTGGCGAAAATGATCTTGAACTGCAATAATCCCAAAGGAGGTCAGTAATAGAGGACAGAAGGTATGGGGGGGGAGCTGCCGGATCAGGGAGGATGTACTATGGATTGGACGTGCAGAGCCATCGTCGTGATTATCTTGGGTGGGTCCATTTGTGTAACAGGTTGCTCAGATAGACGATCGACCGGCCCGGTGGCGCAGGACTATCGACTGTACGTCAGCACGCATTCTGACAACAATCGTGTCTTCGTTTTCGACGTATCGAACGACTCACTCATTGACAGCACTGAAGCAGCTGACTTCTCGACCCTGACCGCGAGAGCCACAATGGATGGGCGGTACCTTATCGCCTGGACAAACAGAGGCTGCCCGAAAGTGTTAGGCGCAGCAGGTTTAGCCGCGTTTCAAGAACTCGCACCCTGCCCGAGCGTCCCGGTCTTAGCTACTGACGACAGTCTCGTACTCACAGTAACGCGGCACAGCGTAACCTCTTTCTCATATCCTGAGTTCCGTGAACTCCATACCGACTCCATTGATCTGGAGGACAGTCCGACACTGAGTTCGCCCTTTATCGATGACGCTCGAGGGCACGTGTACTTGGTGCTCAGCTACGGTACCGGGCATCTCGAGGGTCAGCAACTCCTTGCATGGGATTACCGAAACCGTCGAGTGCAGGGTCAGTGGGACATATCTGCAGGACTGCCCGGGACCCGCCTGAGAATCGACAGCTACACTATGCTACCGGGTGAGACTCGGCTGTACGGTGTCGGTGACACGGACGTGGGCTCGTTCGTTTTCTGCTACGATCTAGTGGAC
>DATKYL010000090.1:0-3405 GCA_035528515.1 Acidobacteriota bacterium
ACCGTTTTTGGGAACGCTCTTTCTCTACATCTGGTGCATGAACCTGTTTGGCCTGATCCCCGGGATGATGTCGCCGACCGGGGGCAAGAACGGGATCAACACCACGGTGGCGCTGGCGGTCTGTGTCTTCCTCTACGTGCAGTATGCCGGCATCCGGCATCTCGGCATCCTGGGTTATCTCGATCATCTTGCCGGCTCGCCGCGCAGCGTGGTCCAGTGGGTGCTGGTGCCGTTGAACCTGCCCATCCACGTCATCGGGGAACTGGCCAAGCCGATGTCGCTCTCGTTGCGTCTTTTCGGCAACATCACCGGAGAGGACGTGCTCCTGGCGGCCTTTGTCGGGCTGGGGGTGATGGCGACGGCGTTTATGCATTCGCCGGTCGGGCTGCCCCTGCACGTGCCGTTTATCTTCCTGGCGCTTCTCACCGGGACGATTCAGGCATTGGTATTTACGCTCCTGTCGACCGTCTATTTCTCGATGATGGTCGCGGAACACGAGGAACATTAAATCACGAGAATTAGGTATCCGTTCAGGAACTGTTAAGGACGTAAGGAGAGAACGATGGACTTCCAAACCGCACTGTCACTCGCGCTTCCGTTCGGTCTGGCCCTGGCGGCCATCGGGTCGGGGCTCGGTCTGGGGAAGGCCGTTGCCGCTGCGATGGACGCGATGGGGCGCCAGCCGGAAGCCGCGGGCAAGATCCAGACCGGTATGATCATCGGCTGCGCGCTGATCGAGGCGCTGACGATCTACGCGCTGGTGGCGTTCTTCATTTTGCAGGGACGCATCGGCGGCTGATCCGTCGGTAGAGAGCGAACATCTCGCGGCCGTTCATCGGCGTCGCCGGGCATCGTGTGACACATGCCCCGACGCGGTGGCGGTCGGAGGAGCGCCGCGCAATGAATGTCGACATTCAGCAGATCATCACGCACATCTTCGGCTTCTTGATCGCCCTGTGGATCCTGCGCCGCTATGCGTGGAAACCGCTCTTAGGTGTCCTCGAAGAGCGCCGGCAGAAGATCAAAGCGGACTTCGACGCCGCTCGCGCGAAACGCGAGGAGGCCGAGGCCGAGGCTGCGCGCTACGCCGCCCAGTTGAAGGACATCGAGACCGAAGCGCGCCAGAAAATCCAGGAAGCGATCGCCGAGGGACGGCGTATCGCCGGCGAAATGCGTGAGGACGCACGCGCCGAGGCCAAGCGCATCATCGAGAAGGCGCGCGCCGATCTCGAACGCGACGTGGCCAAAGCGCAGGTCGAGTTGAAGGAAAAAATGGTCGGCATGACGGTCACCGCCACCGAGCGGATTATCCGTCAGTCGGTCGACACCGAGGACCACAGGCGGCTGATCGCCGGCTTCCTCGATGAACTGGAGAAGACACCCGCCGCCGGACAGGGTTGAGCGGCAGGTCGCACACGGTTTATGGCTGACACACGCGTTGCCAGAAAATACGCCACCGGTCTCTTCGCCGCGGCGAAGGCGGTCGGTAAAGAACGGGCGATCTGGGATGATCTCGCCGCTCTGGGAGAACTGCTGCGCACCGATCGGCGCCTGCTGCGGGTTCTGGCTTCGCCGCAGTTATCGCTCGACGAGAAGAAAAATCTCGTGCGCGCGATCCTCGCCGACCGAGCGGAGGCGACGGTACGGAACTTCATTCTCTTTCTCGTCGACAAGGGACGCACGGAGTCGTTTCCGCGCATGATTGACATCTATCGCGAACTCCTCGATGAAGCCGAGGGTATCGTGAAGGCCACGATCACGAGCGCGATTCCGCTGACACCGGAGGAAGAGAAGCAGATGGTCACGCGGCTCCAGCGCATTTCCGGTAAGACGCTGCGTTACCGTCTGGAGGTCGACCCCGAGATCCTCGGCGGCGTGGTGGCGATGTTGGGCGGGCAGATTATCGATCATTCGGTGCGCAACGATCTGATGCACCTGCGTGACTCATTGCGGGCGGTGAAAGTTCACGAAGCGGCCTGAGTGGCTGCCGCTTCGCCGACGATATCGAGGGGCGGGGACACAGGAGTTAACGGACCATGGCGCTGAAACCCGAAGAAGTCTCATCGGTCATTGCACAAGAGATCGGCAAGTACGAAAGCCGTCTCGAAATGGAGTCGGTCGGCACGGTCCTGCAGGTCGGCGACGGGATCGCCCGTGTCTGGGGGCTGGAGGACGCCATGATGTCGGAGTTGGTGACCTTCCCCGGCGACATCATGGGCCTGATCCTTAACCTCGAAGAGGACAACGTCGGCTGCGCGATCTTCGGCTCGGACCGGCTGATCAAGGAAGGGGACACGGTGCGCCGGACCGGGCGCGTCGCCTCGGTTCCCGTGGGCGATGCGCTCGTGGGGCGTGTCGTCAATCCGATCGGCGAGCCGCTCGACGGCGCCGGACCGATCGTCACCGACAAATTCCGTCCCCTCGAAGGCCGTGCGCCCTCGGTGATCGAACGGCAGCCGGTGAAAGAACCGGTGCAGACCGGACTCAAAGCGATCGATTCGATGATCCCGATCGGACGCGGCCAGCGCGAGCTGATTATCGGCGACCGCCAGACCGGCAAGACCGCCATCGCCATCGATACGATCATCAATCAGAAAGACACGGATGTCTTCTGCATATACGTTGCGATCGGTCAGAAGTCCTCGACCGTGGCGCAGGTGGTCGAGATTCTTCGCAAACACGGCGCGATGGACTACACGACCGTCGTGGTTGCCTCCGCGACCGATCCGGCGCCGCTGCAGTTTATTGCTCCATACGCGGGCGTGACGATCGGTGAGGAATTCCTCTACAACAAACGGCACGTCGTCTGCATCTACGACGACCTCTCCAAGCACGCGACCGCCTACCGGCAGCTCGCGTTGCTCCTGCGCCGTCCCCCGGGACGCGAAGCGTTCCCCGGCGACGTCTTCTATCTCCACTCGCGCCTCTTGGAACGGGCCGCCAAGCTGTCCGATGAGCTGGGCGGCGGGTCGCTGACCGCGCTGCCGATCATCGAAACGCAGGCCGGCGACGTGACCGCGTACATCCCCACCAACGTGATTTCGATCACCGACGGGCAGATCTACCTCGAGGGCGACCTGTTCTACTCCGGTGTCCGCCCGGCGATCAACGTCGGCATCTCCGTATCGCGTGTCGGCGGCAATGCGCAGACCAAGGCGATGAAGAAGGTCGCGGGATCGTTACGTCTCGATCTGGCGCAGTACCGCGAATTAGCCGCCTTCGCGCAGTTCGGCTCCGACCTCGACGACGCGACACTGCGTCAGTTGACCCGCGGTGAACGGATGGTCGAGCTTCTGAAACAGGGGCAGTATGTGCCGATGGCGGTCGAGGATCAGGTTCTGGTGATCTGGGCCGGCTCGAATGGGTATCTCGACAAACTGCCGGTTGCTGCCGTGCACAAGTACG
>DATKYL010000091.1:0-4288 GCA_035528515.1 Acidobacteriota bacterium
GGCGCTGACCCACGCACGAGGCATGGCGCAAGTATAGGGGAATCGGCGACAAAACGAAAGCGGCCAGGTATCCCCTGCCGTCGAAAATCAGAAGCTGAATTCCGCCCAGATACTGACCACGCGGACATGGGACTTCTGGCTGCCCAGTTTCTGACGGCTCGTGCGGTCAGTCCATTCGAGCTTGAGACCGCCCCGCACGCGGGTGGAGAACGAGTAGTTGCCGTTGACTGTGATGGACAGATCCGAGTTGCTCTGTTGCGGTTTGCCGAAGGGGAGATCGGCCAGGGTCGAATCCTTCAGGGCCATGAACGTCTCGGTCACGCGGTGGGTCACCGAGATCGACAGGGACAAGCGGGACTTGAAGCGCAGTTTGCGCAGAAACGGGATCGGGATGCCGTTGGGCGACGCAAAGGAGAAACTGGAGGTGACGCGAACCTGGCGTGTCAGGCTCTTGGTCGAACTGCCCATCCGGGGTTGGCTGACCGTGGACGTGCGATCGATCACGATGTCCAACTGAATGCCCTTGCGCATCGTTCCCCGTAGCGAGAACAGAGGCGAGAAATTCTCGCCGGTCACCTTGTTGTCGCGCTTGTCACCGACAAAGGTGAGGTCGGTCTTGCGTGTGTAGCCAAACCGCATGCTGGCCGATGAGAACACCCATCCCAGCGGCTTCAGGCGCTCAAGCCGGTTGAGCGAGGTCGATAGGGACGGAAAGACCTCGCCCTCCTTGCGTGAGTCGGAGCCGGCAGTGGTGTTCTTCGAGGTGGTGCGCGTGTACACATTGCTAAAAGACAGAATGCCCAGGAAGTCGATGTTATTCTTGAGATTGATGCTCTCGCGCTGACTACGGGAACTCTGCTGCGCCAGCGAGGAGTTCGCGGTGCTGCCGGCGGTCGCGACCTTCTCGTTGAGGTCAAAGCCGAATTGGTAGAGCCGGGACGGCCGCACGCGCAGATCGCGGCGCACGTCACCGTCCCCGCGCGTGTAGTTGACACTGAGGGTGCCGAACGGAGAGCTCAGCCACTTCATTCCGTTCATCAGCAGGCGCCAGGCCGATCCGATGCCGCCGAGTCCGAGGCCGCCGCCCCCCTTGCTCTGCTCCTTGCTCTGCTCCTTCTTCGCTGCCGTCGTGTCCGCGTCGGGGGTTTCCATCTGCTGACGGTAGCGCTCGGGGAGCTGGTCACCACCCTGTGCACGAGGTCCTCGTTTTCCCGCCTTGGCGCCGAGTGCGCCCCAGAACTTGGCCGGATCGAAGCTGCCGCCGACCGACCAGTTGCGATCCACGTTGACGTCGTGGTCACCGTACTGTTTGTCGATGTTGTCGCGGAAGTTCGCGCCATAGGTGAACGTCGGCGAGAAGAACGAGAACAGGGACGGCCGGTAGCTCGTCTGGAGGCGTTGCGAGTAGGCCGTTTCCCGCCCCAGCCGAAAGTCCCGCGGATTCGTCGAGATCACCAGTTGTTCGGGATCAGCCAGATCCCGAGTCGTCGACATGTCGTAATTCACCTGCATGGCCGGGATCGGTTTCAGACCGAATCCGGCGTTGCCGACGAAGTCGCGGGTGTATGCCCGGGTGATCAACTGGCGGTTGTTGCGCGTGACGGATCGTTGCCGTCGCACCGTCCCACTGGCGCTGAAATCAGAGGGCAGCGGCGAGAAGGGGGTGCGCCAGATCCGTTGCGGGAAGAGCAGGTACCGGGTCCAATACAGAACCGGGAACGTCAGCGGGGCTCCGATCTGCAGTTGATAGTCGGCGCTGGCGGAGTAGTTCTCCTTTTCGCTCAACGGGGTCGTCGGTGTCCAGGACCGGGTGCGGCTGCCGGCAAAACGTGTGGAGAAAGCCCCAATCGTCGAACGCATGAGCCAGCCCGCCTCTTTGGGCCTCATGGCGAAGCGGGTTGAGAACCCGTGCGAGATCGTGGTGGACTTCTCTTCTTCCTGCCGCTCGGGAGTCAGAACGATGTCGGAGCCGGTCAGCAAACGCGGCGTGGCATCCGATCGCGAATAGTTGGCGGCGAACGGAAGGGAGATGCCCAGTTTCTCGGGCAGGAATTTGTGGAGGTTCAGGTTGCCGTTGAAGGAGGTGCGCAACCGTGAGGATCCGCCGACTAAGCTGTTGGTTCGTCCCGCGGTCAGGCCGCGAAATGAGTAGTTCTGCGCCTCGATGGCGGCGGTGAACCCCACGAGATCGGCGACCTGGGCCGTGAGCTTGCCCGACGCCGCTATGCCGGCGTCCTTACGCGGATCGACGAGTTCAAGTTCGTCGCACCAGACCTTCCCCGAATAGGTCGATGTGTTCGATGCGCCGTGGGGAATGACGGCGATTTCCTTGACCGTCACATTGGTCAGACTGGGGTTGCCCACGACTCCCAGATGAGAGACCGAGTCGTAGACGTAATCCTTTCCCCGGTTGGCGTCCTTCAACGCCGTGAGTTCATTGAAGTCGATGACGATCCGGTTGGCTTCCCAGTTGTTGTCGTGGACCGGATCATACGCCAGGGTGTTCTGATAGAAGTAGTAGTTGTTCGTGTCCTGGCCGAAGCGCAGGGCGATGTCCGCCAGACTGTCGGCCAGACTGTCGGCCCAGACCCACATGCGCATGGTGCGGTAGCCGGTGTAGTCTTCCTTGACGCCGCTGATGCTGGCGGTGCCCACGTCGCCGGGGCTCAGGTCCGCCCATTCGAGCAGGAGCGCCTGCTCGGTTTCGGTGAAGTTGCTGCGGGGATCTTCGTAGCCGCTCACGCCGGGCGGCGAGACATAGTCGAGGTTCTCCTCGTCATTGACCACCCCGAGCCGGAACGTGCCGGTGCTGTCGGGCGGATCGGCCTTCACAAGATCAGCGGTCCAGGTGCGGGCGACGATATCGATAGCGGCGATGTAGATCCGTACGGTGGTGTCGGCACCATCGATCCACAAGCGGGCAAACTCGATGGCGTTCGACGAATCAGGTGATGAACCGGATTCGAAGAACCTCTTGAAGTAGGCATCGTCCCAGAGAGGAATCCGATACGTTTGCCCGGTCAATCCATCAGTGTATCCGGATCGATCGTCGGAGCGCTTGCCCGACTCGGGAACGAGGCTCGCGACCGGGTTGTCGAGATCAATCGAGAACTCGTAGTAGGCATTAGCGCGGTCGAACTCGGACGGTCCGCCGATGTCCTCGGAGTCGGGACGGAGACCGCGCACCGGGTCGCGCTCATTGTTCTGTGTGCCGTTGATCCGATCGTGGCTACTGAGCGCCGTCCCACTTGAGACATCTTCCGGCGGCCAGTTGTCCCGGGCAGGGTCGGGATTGGTTTGCGCGTCATAGGAATCTCCCCAGGGGCCGATTTCCTCTTCATCGGGCAGACCATCGAGCCCCAGATCCTCCCCGGGATCGAGGATCTGGTTGCGGATACCGTTGATCTCCTGATCCTCGGTGTTGAAGTTGCCGTCCCCGTTCACGTCTTCGGTAATCCGTCCCAGATCGAGGTGCAGCGTACCTTTTCGTTCCGCTCCTGTCGCCCGGCTCACGACGGCCATGCGCAGCTCGATAAACTCCGCGCGCGATTGATCCCAGATGTGCACCGGGAGCGCGCGCATGACGCCGCCCCAGGCCTCGCCGGGATCACCCGCCGCGGCAATGGTCGGCGACTGGTTCGGCCGGAATTCCATGATGAAAACATGCATGTTGCGCAGGCTACCGGTGCTGCGATCGGAATCGCGCGCGTAGATCTCGGTATCGAGGAACTGTTTGTAGGGATTGGTCCAGATGACGGCCGGGTCACTCAGGCCGGTGAACGCACCCTCGGAGGCGACGCCACGGTTGTTGCGGAACTCGTTGGTGACGAACTCGGGCACGGCGAGTGGCGGCGAGGCAAGGGTCCAGGTCTCACGCAGAATGCCGAGGCTCTGGGCGCGCCTCGCTCCCTGGAAGTCGTCGACATAGACGACGCCCTTGGTATTCGGATTAGGAAACGACTGCGCCACCGCACTCTGAAAATCCAGCGACGAGGGGGTTTCGGTCGTAATCAGCGGCAGCGCATCGGCAAGCCCGGTCAGAAACGGCGCATCCATATGCCAGTTGAGAAACACTTCGCCGACGATGTCCCGGAAGGGTTCCTGGCCGAGTTGGGCGGGACGGTCGGTCGCCTTGGTCCCCTTGTAGAGCAGGGTCGCGCCGGCACGGAGGTTCTCGCCGCCGTCGTAGGTGGTCGAGAAACCGAAGAGGCTGCGTTTCTCAACGGTCATGAAGGGGGCGTACTCGTAGTCGACCGTCACACTCGCGTTGGGGTCGAGGACATCATCG
>DATKYL010000092.1:0-15530 GCA_035528515.1 Acidobacteriota bacterium
CGCAAACCGTGTCCTGATCGAGAACAGACGCGTGGTGTGACAGGAGCTTAGCCCAGGGCGTGAGCCCTGGGATCGGAGGACCACCCAAAGGCCCAAGCCCCGGAGGGGCGAAACAGCACTTTTTCAACAGGCTCCTTGGTCAGTTAGTCAGGCGAGGGCACGGTGCGTGTCACACACCGACCGAGGGGCGTACCACACAGGTTCGCCATCGCCATGTCTTCTCCGTCGCGGTCGCCTATGTCTTAAGCGAGACCGACATGCCGTCGCGGATCGGGATGATCGTGGTGAAGAAATCGGGATCGGCGAAGAGGCGGCGGGTGAACTCGCGGATCGCCTCGGTGGCGCTGTCGTCGACCGAGGGGTCGGCGACCCGGCCGCTCCAGAGCACGTTGTCGGCGATCAGCAACCCGCCCGAACGCAGACGCGGCTTGGCCAGCCCGAGCGCTTCGGGGTACGATTCCTTGTCGATGTCGCAGTAGATCAGGTCGAACGGTTCGGATTCGGCCGCGAGGATCGTGAGGGCGTCGCCGCCGCGCATGTCGGTGCGGTCGTCGATCCCGCCGCGCCGGAAAAACTCGTTGGCCGTGGAGACATTGGTCGGGTCGCTGTCGGTGCCGATGATCAGGCCGCCTTTCGGCAGAGCCAGCGCCAGCCAGTACATCGTGTAACCGAACCCCGAGCCCATCTCAAAGATCCGTTTTGCCCCGGCGAGCTTCGCCAGTTGGAACAGAATACGCGAGCACTGGGCGCCGAGGCAGGGGAACTTGAGTTCCGTCGCCAGGCGCTCCATCTCTTGCAGGATGGGAGCGGAGGGAGGACGGACATTTTCCATGTATCGGTGAATGTCGGGATGCGTGATCTCGATCTTCTTCGTCATTGGGGTTCCCCAGTCTCTCTGGTGCGTCGGGCCGTCAAAGGTCGATCAACCGTGGCGGGTGCTGAGCCAGCGCTCGGCGTCGAGTGCCGCCATGCACCCCGATCCGGCGGCGGTGATTGCCTGCCGGTACAGATGATCCTGCGCGTCGCCGGCGGCAAAAACACCTTCGACCGATGTCTTGGTGCCGTCGTGGGTGATAACGTACCCCGCGTCGTCCATCTCGAGCTTCCCTTGGAGAAACTCGGTGTTCGGCTGATGGCCGATAGCGAGGAACAGCCCCTCGAAAGGCACCTCTTTCTCTGAATCATCGACGGTGCTTTTCACCCGCAGTGCCCGAACGCCCGATTCCTGGTCGCCGATCACCTCGGTCACGACCGAGTTCCAGAGAAAATCGATCTTGGGATTATCCGTCGCCCGTTTCTGCATGATCTTCGATGCGCGCAATTCATCGCGACGGTGAACGATCGTAACCTTCTCGGCGAACTTGGTCAGGAAATGCGCCTCCTCGATCGCCGAATCGCCGCCGCCCACGACCGCGATCTTCTTGCCCCGGAAGAAGAAGCCGTCGCAGGTGGCGCAGGCCGACACGCCGTGCCCCATTAGCCGGATTTCCGAGGGCAACCCCAGAAAGCGCGCCCGCGCGCCCGCGGCGATGATGACCGCGTCGCTCTCATATCTGGCCTGGCCGGTGATGATCCTGTGGGGCGGGCCGGAAAAGTCGACCTCGGTCACGGTCTCGGTCTTCACGACCGTCCCGAAGCGGACGGCTTGCTCGCCGAAGAGCTTCATCATCTCCGGGCCCATGATCCCCTTCGGGAAGCCGGGAAAGTTCTCGACGTCGGTGGTGATCGTCAGTTGGCCGCCGGGTTGCTCGCCCTCGAGGACGAGGGTTTTCAGGTCGGCGCGGCTGGCATAGATCGCTGCGGTCCAGCCCGCGGGGCCTGAGCCGATAATGATCACGTCGTATCTCGTATCAGCCATAACGTTTGTATCGCTCCTTCGCGTGAAATGCCGTTGTCTGCCGACCGTTCCGGACTCTTGAGGTTATCAGACGAACGACGCCGAAGTCAACCAACTCCTTGAGGGGTTTACCATGTCAGGACCGGACCTGTCGCTCGGTAAGCCATTGCGTCAGCGTCGCTTCGGGGGTCCCGAGAACCCGGTTGGCGGGTTCAGCGTCGGCTACCTCCTCAAAGCGGTCCCAGAACCGCATCTTCTCGACGGTCAGCTCGAGGGTCCGGTTCCCGGTCATGAAGGCCAGCAGTCTCGCCTCCCAGAAGGGGACCCGGCGGATTGTCGTGCCAGGGAGGCAGGCCTCGTGGTAGCGTTCGAGCGCCTCCGCGAGTGAGAGGGGCTCGGGCCCGACAATGTCAAAGACCTGGTTTTTCGCCTCTGGGGTTTTATAGGCTCGAGCCACCATCCGGGCATAGTCGGCGGCGGCCAGCCAGTGCCAGCGGTTGGGCATCCTCCCCAGAAGCACGGCCTGTCCGTTCTTCACGAAGAGCGGGAGTGACTCAAAGAACCACTGGGCACGGAAGACCGTGTAAGGGAGACCGGTGTTCTGGATCGCCGCGATCGCATTCAGCTTGGCCGCGGTCGGCGGAAAATGGGCGTTGTGTGGGTAAGCGCTGATCCCGGCAAGATAGGTGAGATGCGATACCCCAGCCGTGGCGGCAGCCTGCGCGACGTTGGCCGTGCCCCGATGCTCGATCCGGTCGTAGTCGGCCATCGTTGGGCCGCCGTTCAGATTGATGTGGACGCCCTCGCACCCGTCGAGCGCGCGGCGGATCGATTCCGGATCTTCTACATCGCCCGGTGCCATCGCAAAACCGTCGCCGAGCTGTGCCCGTGCCTTCTCGGGGGAACGGGCCAGCAGGCGCACTGTGTGCCCATCGGCCTGAAGCCGGCGTGCCACCGGCTCGCCGAGCATCCCTGTTCCGCCGATCACGAGTATCTGCATAGAGTACGTCCCCGCTCCGCATCGCCAATAACCAACAAAACCGCCCCGCTCGCAAGCGAACGGGGCGGTGGGTCATTCGTGTTGATCCGCAAGAGCCTACGCAGGAACAGCGGCGGCCTTGAGGGTCTTCTTCAGCCAGGCGGTCGTTGACGACTTGGGACGGGTGATCGGGAGTCCCGCGCCGCGTGCGAGCACCGCCTGCGAGCAGATACCGAGCGCACGTGAGACCGAGAAGAGCACGGTGTAATACGGGAACTCGGTCATGCCGTACTTGAAGAGGAGCGCGCCCGAGCCGGCATCGACATTGGGCCACGGATCCTTGATCTTCTTGACCTGCTTGAGCACTTCCGGCACCACGTCGAAGACCTTGGCGACGATCTGGAAGACCGGATCATCGGCACAGTACTTCTTGCCGAAGGCGATGAAGGCGTCGAAGCGCGGATCGGTGACGCGCAGCACCGCGTGGCCGTAGCCGGGAACGACCTTGCCGGAATTCAAGGTATCCCAGGCGTACTTTTCGAGCTGCTCGTTGGTCGGCACACCGCCGAATTTGTCCTTGGTCTCGAGCACCCAGCGCAGACACTCCTGGTTCGCCAGGCCGTGCAGCGGGCCCGCCAGGCCGTTGAGACCGGCCGACAACGCGTAGTACAGATCAGAGAGCGCCGAGTGGACGGTCGCGGCGGAGTACGCCGACACGTTGCCCGACTCATGATCCGAGTGCAGGACCAGGTAGAGACGCATCAGCTTCTTGAAGTTGCCGTCCGGATCCGGGAGACCCAGCATGTGCACGTAGTCGGCGCCCCAGTCGAGCGACGGGTCGGAGGCAATGCGCGGTCCCTTGCCGAAGCGCAACCGGTAGACACCGGCAGCGATCTCCGGGAGACGGGCGATGATGGTCAGCGTATCCTCGAGCGTGTCTTCCCAGTACTGTTCCTTGGTCATGCCTTCGTCGTAGTGCTTGCGGAAGACCGACTCACGTTCCATGCACAGGATTGCGGTGTCGAACATGCACATCGGGTGCGAGTCCTTCGGCATCGCCTCGAGGACCTTCCAGACATAGTCGGGAACCTGAGCGCGCTTCTTGAGGTCGTTTTGCAGCGACTGCAACGACTGTTTGTCGGGGAGTTCACCCGTCAGCAGCAGCCACAGCACTTCCTCGGGAAGCTGCTCGGTCAACTCACTGATGTGACGTCCGCGAATTACCAGACCGCGGTCCGGTTCCACGGCGGACGTGTCGCAGAGGAGACCGCGGACGCCGCGCATCCCGCCGAAGATCTGCTTCAGCGTGACTTGCGAGACAACATCGTCCCCGTGCTTTGCGACAAAATCCTTCGCATCCTTGTTCCATTCCGGGAGCAGTTCTCCCAGCCTTTCACGTATGGTGGGCATGGCATAACTCCTTTTGTTCGCCTGTTATCCCATCATTATCACCGTGGCAATATACGATTTTCGTCGGCTGCCCGAACGGTCCCGCAACCGGCATCTTGCCAGTCCGCGCAGAATTTGACAGCCCCTCCTCCTTCTCCTCCGGGTCCCCACCCGGGTCGACACAATGATCGCCGTTTGCAGATCCAGCGCGAACACCGCTACGACTTATCCCGCGAGGAACGTCAGGAAGATCCCCGCGGCGACCGCCGACCCGATAACCCCGGCGACGTTCGGACCCATCGCTGCCATCAGGGGATTGACCGCTCCGTCGGTTTCATCCGAGACGAACTTCTGCACGACACGCGCCGCCATCGGAACGGCGGAAACCCCCGCCGCACCGATGCAGGGATTGATCTTCTTCTTATCGGATAAGAATAGATTGATGATCTTGGCGAAAACAATGCCTCCCGCCGTCGAAAATGAGAACGCGACGGCGCCGAGAACCAGAATCAGGATTGTCCGGTACGTGAGGAAGTGCGCGGCGTCCATCGTGGCGCCGACCGCCAACCCCAGGAAGATTGTGACGATATCGATCAGCGGCCCCCCCGCGGTCTTCCGCAGTCTCTCCGTCACGCCGCACTCCCGCAGGAGGTTACCGAACATGAGCATGCCGATCAGTGGGGCGCTTGAAGGAATGGCCAACGAGGCGAGAATCCCGGTCACGATCGGGAAAAGAATCGCCGCCGTTTTGGAAACCGGAATCACCTGCGGCATGTCGATCGCGCGCTCGCGGCGCGATGTCAATAGGCGCATAATCGGCGGCTGGATGATCGGCACCAGCGACATGTAACTGTAGGCGGCGACCGCGACCGGACCCAACAGATGGGGCGCGAGTTGGCTGGTCAGGAAGATCGACGTCGGGCCGTCGGCGCCGCCGATGATGCCGATACAAGCGGCCTCCCGGATATCGAAACCGAGGAGATAAGCGGCACCCAAGGCGGCGACAAAGATGCCCAGTTGCGCCGCGGCACCCAGAAGGAAAGTCAAGGGACGCCCGAGGAGCGGACGGAAGTCGGTGAGCACGCCGACGCCGAGGAAGATAATGGGGGGGAGCAGTTCGGTCTTGATGCCGCTGCGATAGATCAGGGCGATAATGCCCTCGCCGTAGGAGCCCATCTCTGCCAGAGGGAGATTCGCCAGGATTGCGCCGAAGCCGATCGGGATCAAGAGCAGCGGCTCATATCCCTTGGTGATGGCGAGGTAGATCAGGACTCCCGCCACCAGGAACATCACCCAGTTGCCCCACGCGAGGTTGGCGAAGCCGGATCGGCTGAGAAGCTCGACGATGGTTTCCATGCAGCGGTGTCCTTAGGAAATCGACATGATCGGACGGGTGGAATCGATCTCATCGCCGATCGCCACATCGATATTCGATACCTTGCCGTCACGGGGCGCCTTGATGTCGTGCTTCGCCTTCATTGCCTCCACGGCCGCGACCACCTGACCCTTGCTCACGTTGTCGCCGACTTTGACCAAAATATCGACGACTTCGACGAGTCCGGCGAAAGTGGAGCGGATCGGTGTGCCGTTGGTGGGGGCGGCTGAGATTGGTGCGGGTGCCGCCGCCGGAGCGGTCGCGCCCGCCGGAGCGCCCTGCGGCTCCACCGTGATCATGAAGGTGCGCCGGACACCGTTTTCTTCGACCGTGCAGCGCGTGGTCACCGGACCGGTCAGCGCCGCGGCCGGTGCCCCGGCGGCTGCAGGAGCGGGAACCGTCGCCGGCGTCGGCTCCTCTTTCTTCTTGAGGGGTACGTCGATCTTGGCTTTCCCGGTGAGCAGACGAATCCCCTCGTTGAGTTCCATCTTCTTGCCGGGGACCATCGCCGACAGGACGAGGAAGATATTCTGATCGTTGACCGGCAGGTTGCGCTCTTCCAAGGCCTTGCGGGCGGGCTCGATATTCTTCGGCGCCGCTTCGAGCGGGTCGCCGTCGAACACCGGCAGATTGAGTTGTTCGGACGCGATCTTGACGACCGCGGGATCGGGCGACAACGGCGTCTTGCCGAAGTAGCCGAGAACCGCTTTCCCATAACCCGCGTCGATCTTCTGCCAACGGCCGTAGAGGACGTTGTTGAAGGCCTGCAGCCAGTACTGCTGGCTCCCCGGAGTCACACTGGTCCAGGCACCGCCGGCCTCGACCACGACGGGAAACTCCGCCAGGACATCGCTGTACCTGTCGAGGATGCCCGCCTTGGCCATCATGTGGACGTTCGGGCCGATGGCGCCGCCGGGCATGGGGAAGCCCAGCACACGCGCGTCGGCGGTCGTGGTGGTTGGGTTGAAGGCATAGTCCTTCATCGATTCGTTGAGCATGTCTTCGATGATGCCGGTTTTGGAGACATCGATATCAAGCGAGTAGCCGGTGCCCTTGAGCGCGTGGGCCATCGAACGCACATCGGGCTGGACCGTGCCCGAGGCCATCGGCCGGACCGACAGGTCGATACCGTCCGCGCCACCGTCGATCGCCGCCGTGTAGCACGCCACCGCCGTGCTGGCGGTGTCATGCGTATGAACCCAGAGCGGCATTTCCGGCGGCATCAGCTTCTTCAACCCGACGACCGTGTCATAGAGGGTCTTGGGGTCGGTTGTGCCGCTGGCGTCCTTGAGGCAGACGGAATCGATATGCATCCCGCTTTCCAGCAGGCGCCGGCCGATGTTGATGTAGAAAGCCGGCGTGTGAACCTTGTCGGACTCGAAAGGGAGCCCCATGAGGGCGATGCAAACCTGGTGGTGCATCCCGGCGTCAACGATCGGCTGTCCGGTCTTGATCAGGTTGTCGACGTCGTTCATGTAATCGAAATTCCGATCCCAGGTGGTGCCGTTCTTCTTCATGAGCTTGGCCTGGAGCTGGAGGCCTTCCATCGACTGGGTCGTCAGCGTCACACCGGAAACCGAGCGGGTGAGAATCTGCAAATCAACGTCGGGCCCGACCGTCTCCCGGATCTTCTTCATATCGTCGAAAGGATCCTCTCCAAGGTAGAAGCAGGGTGCCTGATAACGGGCGCCGCCGCCGAACTCGAAGTGGCGGATATGGGCCACTTCCGCAGCTGCCTTCATGGCCGGGAGGAAGTCATTCAGACGCACCTTGCCACCGAACGAACTCTGCAGCCCGTCGCGGAAGGTGGTCAGCATGACCCGGATTTTCTTGGGTTTCTCGGTGAAAATCATTTGAGCTCCTCGACTTTCGTGATCCTGCCTCCCGGGTACAGCGTGGAGACGACCGAGGCGACGGCCGCGAGAGCGGCCATGTCGGAAGTCACCGTCTTCTGGGGGAATACGACCATTATGATACGCATCACGGCGGCCAGCAGCGCCAAGAGAGTGAAAACCGCCGCCAAGGCCGCTACGCAAATCGTCGGTAAATTCAGTAGTTCCATCAGATTTCGCTATCGGCCCTTCCACCGGCCCGGACCGGGAACGGAAGATGCTATAAACCGCCCTCGAATGAAACAGTCCTAGGGTACGTATTCTGTCAAAATCGCATCCGGACGGCGAATCAGGTATCGATCACGGCCGATACTCTCAATGCCGCCATCCGGGGCTTCTGACAAATTCGGCTTGAGGGGGCTTTGAATCGTCAAAGTGTTGCCGTACCATCGCGGCAACGGCCCATTTTGGTTTCAGAGCTTTGGGCAGCCGGTCGCCCCGATTCCGAGGCGGTCGACCCGACAGGAGAAGAAGTAATGAACAAACGCGAGGAAGCACTGGAATACCACCGCCGGGGACGTGCCGGCAAGATCGAAGTCACACCCACGAAGCCCTGTGTCACACAACTCGATCTGTCTCTGGCATACACCCCGGGTGTGGCCGAGCCCTGCCGCGAGATTGAAAAGGATCCCGATACCGCCTTTATGTACACCGCGCGGGGCAATCTGGTCGCGGTCATAACGAACGGGACTGCCGTCCTCGGTCTGGGGAATATCGGCCCGCTGGCGGGCAAGCCGGTGATGGAGGGCAAGGGTGTCCTTTTCAAACGCTTCGCCGACATCGATGTCTTTGATATCGAACTCGACGAAAACGATCCGCAGAAGATTGTCGAGATCGTCAAAGCTCTCGAGCCGACCTTCGGCGGCATCAATCTCGAGGATATCAAGGCGCCGGAGTGCTTCTACATTGAAGAGAAGCTCAAAGAAGAGATGTCGATTCCGGTTTTTCACGACGATCAGCACGGCACGGCGATCATCTCCGGGGCAGCGCTGCTGAACGCTTGTGAGCTGACCGGACGTAATATGGACACCGTCAAGGTCGTCTTCAACGGCGCCGGCGCCGCCGGCATCGCCTGCGCGCAGCACTACGTGCGCCTGGGCGTCAAGCGCGAGAATATTATCCTCTGTGACTCAGTCGGGGTCGTCTACGCGGGGCGGACGGAGCGCATGAATGATTACAAGGCGCGTTTCGCGACTGAGGCGACCGCCCGGACGCTGGCGGAGGCGCTGGAGGGCGCCGACGTGTTCTGCGGCTGTTCGGTTGCCAACGTGGTCACGCCCAAGATGGTGCAATCCATGGCCAAGAACCCCATCGTCTTCGCTATGGCCAATCCCGACCCGGAAATCACCTACCCGGCAGCCAAGGCGGCCCGAAGCGACGTCATCATGGCCACCGGCCGCTCGGACTACCCGAACCAGGTCAACAATGTCCTCGGCTTCCCGTTCATTTTCCGGGGGGCTCTCGATGTGCGCGCGCGGGCGATCAACGATACCATGAAGATCGCGGCGACGCGGGCACTGGCGGGTCTGGCCAAAGAGTCGGTGCCGGAATCGGTCGGCGCCGCCTACGGCGGGATCGAGCTCACTTTCGGACCCGACTATATCATCCCCAAGCCGTTCGATTATCGCGTCCTCCTCTGGGAGGCCCGGGCGGTCGCCGAGGCGGCCATGGAGTCCGGTGTCGCGACCCTCACGATTGACCCGGAGAAGTACACCTACGAGCTGGAGGCACGTCTCGGGCGCTCCCGCGCGGTGATGCGCACCATCATCAATCGGGCAAGGCAGAATCCCAAGCGGATTGTCTTCCCGGAGGGGCACGCCGCCCGCATTCTGTATGCCAGCCGCCGGATTCGTGAGGAGGGGATCGGCGAGCCGATTCTGATCGGCGATCCGGAACATGTCCGCCGTTGCGCCCGTGAGTTGCGGGTCGATCTGGGTGACATAGCCATCGTTCACCCCGCCGCATCGGAGTGGACTTCAGAGTTCGTTGAGGAATTCTACCGTCTGCGGCGGCGCAAGGGTGTCACCCGCCGCGACGCAGAGCGTGCTCTCACGAACAACCACTATTTCGGTTTGATGATGGTCCGCACCGGCAAGGCCGACGGACTCGTGGCGGGGGCGACGATGCACTATCCCGAGGTGCTGCGGCCTGCGCTCCAGGTCTTCCCGAAGCCGCCGGGTCCCGAAAGGGTGGCTGGGATGAATATGGTGATTCTCCCCGATGACATTCTGTTCTTCGCCGACACGACCGTTAATATCGATCCTTCGGCGGAAGATCTGGCCGACATCACGTTCACCTGCGCCGCGGAAATCCGACGTCTCGGCATGGAACCCAAGGTTGCGCTCCTGTCGTTCTCCAATTTCGGTTCGGTGCGTCACCCTTTGACCGACAAGGTTCGCCGGGCCGTGGACCTCGTGAAGATGCGCGATCCCGAGTTGGTCGTCGACGGCGAGATGCAGGCCGATACCGCCGTCACGCCGGAGATCCTGAGTGAGACCTACCCCTTTGCCAAGCTGAAAGGACGGGCGAACCTGTTGATCTTCCCCGACCTCCAGTCCGGGAACATCGCCTACAAGCTGGTCCAGCGTCTGGGCGGGGCCGAGATCATCGGGCCGCTCCTGGTCGGCATGGAACGGCCCATCCAGGTTTTGCAGGTGGGTTCGTACACCGTTCGCAACATCGTCCATCTCGCCGCGATGACCGTAATTGAGGCGGAGGGACAGATGCGGCGTGAGTTGTTCATGCCCCGGGATGAGCCCATTCCTCCAGGCCGGGGCGCTGCGGCGACCGGTTCCTGAGACAGTGACAATCAAACCGCCCGCGGCCGCGGTGAGTGGCTTTCCACTCCGCCCGGCGCGGGCGGTTTTCTTTGAACTGAATCAGTCGCGTGGCGCGACGCCGAATCGCGCCGCGCGCGCAACATCCTCTTCACGTGAGTGGTGATGACGGGGATCGATGCCGGCACGGCCTTACGCGTGCTGGTGACTCTGCAGGCAGCGATTGACCTGGGCCCGCAGTTGGGTGACCTCAAACGGCTTTGACATAATGTCGGTGCAGCCGAGATCACGGCACAGCTTCTCGTTTTCCGCGGAAGCGTACCCGGTCAGGACGATCACATCCGACGAGCGCTTGAGGTCGCGCACGGCGCGCAGAACGAAGAAGCCGTCGCCGCGCGGCATCATCAAATCGGTGATGATCAGATCGAAGTCCTGATCCTGCAGCAGAGCAACGGCCTCGCACCCGTCACCGGCGGTCGAGACCTGGAACTCGTTCAGGGCCTGCGCAATCAGTTCGCGCAGCATCGTCTCATCGTCGACAACCAAAATCAGCGCCTGGGGCCGCTGCTGATCGGCGGTCGTGCGTCGTTGCGTGCTCACGACGAGATACCCTCCTGAGGGTGCACGCTGCTTCCGGTCTCGAGCGACTGCGTGTCCGTCTCTTCGGGCGACACGGCGTCGTTCTCGCGCGGCACCGGAAACGTGAGCGTGAACGTCGTACCGTGGTCGACTTTCGACTCCACGGCAACCTCGCCACCCATATCCCGGACCAGACCGTAGGTCACCGACAGCCCGAGACCGGTTCCCTGCCCGATCTCCTTGGTGGTAAAGAAGGGCTCGAAAATCTTCTCGAGATGCTCCTCGGGGATGCCCTCGCCCGTGTCCGCGATCGTGACCATGACCCGGCCGGCGAGGACCTCGGACGTGATCGTAATGGTCCCGATTCCCTTGATCGCCTGAATGCAATTGATCAGGATGTTGGTAAACACCTGCTGCAGCTTGCCCGGGTGCCCGTTGATCATGGGCGAATCGGCCGCCAGGTGCGTTTCCACCTCAATCTGCATGGCCGCCATCTGGTGCGAGATGAACGACAGCGTTTCGACCACGATCTCGTTGACATTAACGCGCTCGGATTCCTCCTTCGAGGAGGCGCGCGCGAAGCGCAGGAGGTTCTGGACGATCTGCTTACACCGCTGGCTTTGTTTCTCCATGTTTTCGATATAGTTGCGGAACTTGGGCAGTTCGTCGGGACGGATACCGGTTTCGCTGCGCAGGCGCAACTGCTCGTTGGTCAGCTGGGCGTATCCCATAATGCCGGCGAGCGGGTTGTTGATTTCATGCGCCACGCCGGCGGCCAACTGACCGATCGCCGCCATCTTGCCGGCCTGGACCAACTGCTGCTGGGCTTCCTTGAGTTCGACGTAGGCGGCTTCAAGCAGATCTTTCTCGACCAGGGCGGCGCGGGTGTCTTTCAGGTCGGCGGTCATCTTGTTGAACGAGTCCGCCAGATCGCCGATCTCGTCGTTGCGTCCTTCATCCACCTTGCAGTCGTAATCTCCGGCCGCGACACGCCCGGTCGCGAAGACCAGCGCGCGAATCGGTCGGATGGCCATACGTACGACCGCTGAGGTGGCGAGAACGGCGATGAGGACTGCCAAGATCGTGATCCAGGTCATGCTCGACCGCATCTGACTGATGGTCTCTTCCATGTACTGCTGAGTCATTCCGATCTGGGCGTACCCGATGACGTGGCGGTAAGTGGACGAGACGGGGCCGGCTTCCGCGGCGATGTCATACAAGCCCACTTCGGCCTCGAGGCCGTCATTGACCGGCTGCCGGATGTAGATCGGTGCCTGGAAATGGACCTCGCCCTCCGCAAATGCGACCGGGCTCACCCTCGTGGTGGTGGTGTCGTCGTCGGCGCATGAACGCCCGCCTTCACCTGACATAGAGTGACGTTCGAGTTCGTTCCGATACCGTTCAGCCAAGACCCCGCCGTTGGGTTCGACCACGCGGGCGTAGATGACTTCCTTTTCGGCCATGATGCCGCCCAGGAGGTCGGCGATGGTCGTGGTGTCGCCGATGAGGGTCGCATAGGTGGCGTTGTACGCCAGATTGGTGGCGGAGATGCTGCCGCGGCGCAGCAGTTCTTCGCGCACCGACTGGCTGCCGTGGTAGATCGACATCCACATCAGCGAAAAGGCCAGCGCCATGGTCAGACAGGAGATGGCCGCGATCGACTTGACCTTGATCCCCATCCGCATGTGGCGCTTCTTGTCGCTATGTGTTGTGTTGTTCTCCACCATACCCTCAGAACACGACGACGTTGGAATCCTTGATCGCATCCTGGTTGATCGCGATCTTCATGTGCTCGCGAATCTTCAGATTGAGTGCCCGTGTGAAGGACCGCGGGGCCGTTTGGGGCACGTTGGCCGGCGATTGTCCGCTGAGAATCCGGGCCGCCAGCTCGCCGGATTGACGGCCGATGTCACCATAGTCACAGTCGAGCGCCATCAGGGCTCCCGCTTTGACATAGGCCGCCGAGAGTCCGACCACCGGTATCCCGGACTTGATCAGCTCAAAGATAATGAAGCGCGATGAGCGCGGCGTCAGGACCGTTTCATCGGGAAGCATCCACAAGACGTCGATCGAATCGCGCAGCCGACGCAGCGCGTCCGGGATTTCGGCCTCGGTTTTGGCCCAGGCTACGCGGACCGGGAGCCCGTGCGACTCGGCCAGTGCGCGTGCCGACTCGACCATCGACTTGGTCCGCGACGGATCGGAGATGATGCCGATCGTTCGGACGGAAGGGAAGACATGGCGGATTTCATTGAGTTGCGCCTCCATCGGGATATTGAGGGTGGCGCCGGTCACGTTCGGCTGATCCTGAAGCTGCGGCTGCTCACCGGAGTCATCCGGCATCGCCAGAACCATGGCGTAGACGATTGGTGTGTTCTTCTCGTGCTCGGACATCTCGCGCGCCGCCCGTGTGCCCAAGGCGAGGATCAAGTCAGGATGCGCTTCCCGGATCGTGTGGCAAGTCGCATGCGTCTCGTCGTCCTGGCGGGAGAACATGAACGGCAGCGTCTCCACGCGAAGATTCTGTTTCTTCAGCGCGGCCATGAAGCCGTCGTAGGCCTGGTTGTACTCGGGAAGATCGAGACTCCTGACGACGGCAACGCGGAACGACTTCTTGTTTGGTTGGGCCTTGCTCTCCGAGCAGGGACTGAGGACCAAGAGGCTGAGGAGCATCGCCAACCGGAACGCCGCACGTCGGCGGTGATACCACCGGTCGCCGTGCCGTTCAGCCTGTGTGCGCTCCTGGGCGATCACTGTCTGCCGTTTCCCGTCTGGTATCCCGAAACCGGCGGCGGGCCATCTGCGTTGTACACTCGAGTCGGCCTCACCCTTCAACCCGCATCCCTGTTGCACATCATCCGCCGGTTAGTAATGTCGCCGTTGCGATCTCCCTAGAACGCCAGAGAAATCGTGAACAAATGGTTGTCGCCAAAGACCCCGGCGTCGCACCACGCGTAGTCGACGTGGGTCACCGCGTCGCCGAGTGGTATCCGCACGCCGGCACCGGCCGAGAATCCGAACGGATAGCCTGTCTGCGACGTGGCGGCGTAACCGCTACGCAGGAATAGCTGGTTGGCGATAGACCACTCGCCGCCCACACGGTACTCGTCTTCGGAGAAATTGTTGGCCTGGAAGGCGCCTACAAGCCTCAGATTCTGATTGGATCGATGCCAGGCATCCCACGCGACACCGAATTGAATGAACGAGGGGAGTTCAAAGGACGCCGGCAGCGTACTGACCGCCTGATCGTCGGTACTCCCGTCCGCGTTCTGCGGCAACTCGAAGTCCGGACCGTCGAAACTCATCTTCGGTCCGTAGTTCTTGATCGCCACGCCGAGGCTCAGACCGCGCGCGGCGGGGCGGTAGATAAACCCGATGTCGAAAGCCAGACCCTGAGCCGTTTCCCGATAAATCTCCTCGGCGATATAGTGCCCGTTGAGTCCGAACGAAACGCGATCGGTGAGTGTGCGCGCGTACGAGAGACCCACGACCACGTACGACGCGGACCAGGTTTCTCCCGTGCCGTCCGGCTGCGCGGTTGTATAAACCGCCTCATCGCCGCTGGACAGGATCTTGGCGGACAGGCCGATGACGCCCAGATCACCGGCGTCACGCGCATAGGCGAAATGACTCAGCGTCATGTCGGCAATGTAGCCGCGATGTGAGACGGTGATTTCATTGTCGATGAGGTCGGCTGCGCCGGCCGGATTCCAGAACCAGGAACGCGCACCCTGGCTCTCGGCCATGACCGAGCCGCCCATTGCGACCCCGCGGGCGTCGGTCGGGAGCAGCAGCTCCAGAGCACCGCTCGTACCCGTTCTTCCCGGACTGCCGGCCCAGGCGGTGGACGCCAGGCTCGCCGTGACCACTGTCAGTATGATTCGCCCGAACATGCGCATGGCGTTGCTCCTTGCAATCGATCAGATAATGGACGTCTCTCCAGCGAGATCCGCTCCTTAGAAATCCTTCAGACGTTCCTCTTCCATGAACACAGCCAGTTTGCCGATCTTGTCGCCGATGCCCGGTACGATCACGCGATAGACGTACAGGCCGCTGGCGGGCGGCAGGCCGTGCGACGTCCGCACGTCCCAAAGAATGGCGGCATCCTTGACGTCAGCTTTCTGGGCGGTCGCGATCAGTTCACCCGCCAGGCTGTAAATCTCAACCGTCGCCCGGCCTTGCGGGAGGTTCACGAAGCTGATGCCCTCGCACCGTCCACCGGTCAGCACGTTGTGGCCGTGGAACCAGGGACTGGGGACCGGGTGCACGTCGGCCAGCGACACGCCCGCCGCGGCCGGTTCCTGTGCTCCCGTTGTGCGGAACCCAAATTCATCCTCGGGCGTATTGTAACGATTGACGTCGATCGAGAGAACCTGACCATCGGCGAGTTCGACGTTCGAGTGTCCGTCCGCCACCAGCGGCCACCAGATGTAGAGAATGTCGAAGTCGAACCCATCGAAGTAGATGCTCCGCGAGGTGTAGTACTCGTTCTCGACCTCGGAATAGTCGCTGTTGAGGATAAACAGGTATTCGCGACCGCCGTCCTGGTCCGGGTCATCCTCTTCGTTGGCCGGCAGCCAGGTCTCATCGTCGGACGCGAACTGGAACTTCTCGACGAAACACACGTTGAGTTGCCGCGGGGGATCAACACTCACATCCCAGGCTGTCAGAGGCACGGTGCAGAGACCGCCGAACTTGTAGT
>DATKYL010000093.1:0-5969 GCA_035528515.1 Acidobacteriota bacterium
CGACCCGCGGCCCGCCGAAGGTTCCGAGAGGATCTGGCGGGCCGTCGGTCTTTGGAACCATGACCGACCTTGTCATTCGAAACGCGCGTAACTCCGACCGCGCTTGGATGGCCGCGTTGCTACGGGAACGATGGGGCAGCACGCGCATTGTGACCCGCGGGTGTGTCCACGATGCCGATCGCCTGTCGGGGTTCGTGGCGGAGACCGGCGGGAAGCCGATCGGGCTGGCGACCTATCGCCTCGCAGCCGATGCCTGCGAGATCGTCTCGCTCGACAGTCTCCGCCAAGGGATCGGTGTCGGTTCCGGCTTGATCGGCGCGGTGTGCGACCGTGCACGCAAACAGGCGTGCCCTCGGGTCTGGCTGATTACTACGAACGACAACTGGCCGGCGATGCGTTTCTACCTCAGGCGTGGCTTTCAGTTTGTGGCGGTTCATCGCGGAGCGGTCGATGCCGCGCGACGGCTCAAGCCCGATATCGCGGCGACCGGCGTCGACGGAATACCCATTACCGATGAAATCGAAATGGAATTGCCCCTGTAGGGCGGACGCCTGTCCCGCGAAGCGGGGCTCCCCTCGCTTGATTTCACATAGTGGACTGAGCGGCGACTACGCCCGATTCGCTCAATTGTCTGAGTCATGCACCCGCCACCTGACACCGGCAAGCTATAAGGGCGGGTGCCTGTCCCGCGAAACGGGGCTCCCGCCGTATAATTCGGCATCAGGGTTCGATCAACGACGCCGTACCGAAACGGCGGGGGAGACACCTCTATGCAGCCGCCGGCCACCGGTGATCGCACAAAAGAGAACGGCCCGCACCAGAACGCGTGCGGGCCGCAATACCATGCGCGGCGCGATCAACCCTGGCCTGCGGAGCGCTCCAGCGGGTCGACGATCTGCAGGACCCGTAGCCACTCCGGATTCTGACGCAGCTGTTCGAGCCGGTTGGGGTCGGCGAATTCGGTGAACTCTTTGTATTTCTTGCGCACTTTGCCGTCGTCACCGTCGCGGGTCAGGGCGATCAGCATGCGGACGTAGATATCAGTCGGGTCGTCGACAAGCTTGCGCGCGCGGTCAAATTCCTTGGCTGATTCCTTATAGTCTCCCGCGACGAAGTAGGTCTCGGCGAGTCCGAGATGCAGCTTGAGAGAGTTCCTGTCGTTCTTGATCGCGGCCTTGTAGTCATTGATCGCCTTCTCATACTCTCGGAGAGCAGTGTAGTATTCCGCGCGCCGCCGGTACGCGTCCGGGGCACCGGGGTCGATTTCGATCAGATACCCTTCGCAGGCGACGGCATCGAGGTGGCGATTCCCGTCACTGTGCAGTGTCGACGCCCGCAGGATGTCTTCCCGTGCCTGCGCGACGTCATTCATCTTTAGATGTGCCCAGCCGCGATACTGAAGCGCGGTCGCATTCTCGGGATCGAATTCCAGCCCGCGATCGTAAGCCTCGATAGCCGCCGCCCAGCGACCGCCGTCGAGATGCTCTTTCGCTTCGGCAAAGTGCCTACGCGAGCGCCGCAGGGGGTCTATCTTCGGCGTCAAATCGGCCTTCGCGATCTTCAGTGATTCCGTCGTGCGCGCCTTAACCTCAATGGTTGAGGCGTAGTCCTCGTAGCCTTCGACCTGCACGGTGATGGTGTGCGCCCCCGCCGTCAAACGCTTGACCTTGTCGGTGTTCTTCCCGTACAGAACGTTGTCGACGAAGACCAGATAACCTTCGAAATCGACTTTCAGTTCGATGTGGCCGTAGGCGATCTTGGGACGTTGGGCATCGGCGACCTCGGCGTCACTCACCCCGCCGCCGCCGCCGCCGTTTGTAGCCAACTGCGAAGAATCGACCACGAGGGGCATCAGCGCGAATGCCAACTGGACCGGTTTGTCGCCGGTACGCGTGATGCTGCCGGTCTGCGGTTCGTAGCCGAGGGCAGATGCGCTGATCACATAGCTGCCTTCCGGCAAACCGTCGACCGCATACAGGCCGGCGGCGTTGGACCGGAAAATCTCGCCGTTCGGCATTGTGATCGCGGCGCCGGTGATGATATGGCCGCTGTTACGGTCGACCACCACGCCGGTGATTGTCCCGTCCGGCGGCCCGCTGAAAAGATCCACGATGCCGATGAGGGCGAGGATCGCGAGGGCACCCAACCCACACCGTTTGAGCCAGAGAACCGTTACGGAGGGATTCGCCAGTTTGATCTCATACTTGCGTCCGGCCAAGACCACACGATCCCCGGGAAACAGACGCGCGCTTTCCGGAAAACGCAGGGTGTGGCCGGTGGCCCACGCCACCCCCGACGCGGACTGAACAGTCTCGCTCTCAGGCACTGCGGGTGAGCAGTGGGGCGCGGGCTGCGGTTCCGACGGAGACGGCGTCTCGGCTCCGGTCCGTTCGTCCACCGCATCCGGAGCGACGGGCTTGGGCGGGGTCGGCGCGTTGGGTGTCGGATCCTCCATCGGCGGGGCCGCCTCCGACCCGGTCAATTCGACCGGTCGCAGCCTCTCATCGGGCGGCGTCGCCGTTCGATTCCGTACTTGCCCGCGAGCCGACGACGAGGGTGGCCGCTGGGGCGGCGCACTGTCCTCGGGACGGCGCAGATTGTCGAGGCGTTGAGGGGCCGCCGCTTGAGCGGACGTCTCTTTGCGATCTTGTTTGGCGGCGTTTTCCGGTCGTGTTGTTGGGGTGGTCGTGCTCACGGCTCACTCCATCTGGCGGCGTTCAAGAATCTGATTGTACCTGCTTCTTCAGTTATCGGATGATTCGCGGGAGGCTGTAGAGGCCTTCGCGGCTTGTGTCACAGGACTGACTTCCCTTGTGGCGCCAGGAGAGATTTTGCCCTTTTTTGAGAGGTTCTCCCGTGCGGACACCGCCGTTGCGGGGGTTGAGGGAGAGGACCCGCGGGTGCGGCCACGACTCGCGATCGCCGGATCGTGGAAGATGCCGCCGCAAAGAGAGCAGGTAAGATGACGAAATCCGACCGGAATCCGAAAACGCCGCCGCCACAGCCACCTCGCAACCGCACCCTGCTGGTGATCGCGCTGGCAGCGGCCGCGGTCATCGCCGCGTTCATCCTGTGGGCCAACATGGAGCCGCCACCCCCGATGTCGCCCGGCGACCCGGACGCCCAGCCCACGATCCCGGAAACGGCGATGCAGGATCTGATGAATCAGATCGCCCATGTGCGAGAGATGATCGGCGACGACACCACCGACTTCCCGGCGCTGGCGTCTTTGGGCAATCTCTATTTCGACGCGAATATGTATGAGGAAGCGATCGTCTGGTACAAGAAGGCGCTGCGCATCCAACCCGATGACCTGAGCGTCCTGACCGATATGGCGATCATGTACCGCAGTCTGCACAAGCACGACACCGCCGTCGTCATTCTCCGCAACGTGGTAGCCTTGGATTCAACGTGGCAGCAGGCCTGGTTCAATCTGGGTGTGATCTACGGTTTCGATCTCAAGGAATACGAAGCGGCGATCGAAGCCTGGACGCGTTATCTCGCGCTGGACCCGAATACCGAGTATGCCGCCCAAGTGCGCCAGGAGATCGCGCGCCTCCGGAAGGAACTGGGCATCGACACGCCGGGGAGGTAGGGGTGATCCTTGTCAAAGACTCTCGGAACGGAGTGATCACCCGGGACGGAACGGGCGAATACAAGATTCATCCCTACGATTCCCGTGCCCGCGTCTAAGAACTCGTGGTCGCTCCTACGCCGCCGTCGCCGCCGTCAACTGTTCGGCACGGGCGCGGATATCCCAATCGGGATGTTCCAACAGCCGCGGCAGATCGAACCGGATCGCCTGCGGCGGCAGCGTCAGACGATACCGCCCGTTGCCGTCGTTTTCGATCAGCCCGTCCGCCGGTTGTCCCGCTTCACCGAGTTCCCGGCGCAACTGATAGAGATACTTGATCTGATTCTCGCCGGGTTCGATGTCGGTTTTGAGAATCCAACCGTCGCGTGACAACAGCCGCGCCGCCGCGAGGGCCAGAAGATACTTAAAGCTCTTGGCGCGCAGCATCAGTGTGCGCCCTGCCAGTTGCACCGACAGACGGGCGCGGCAGGCGCCGCCGTCGAGATGAAGAATCGGTGACATGGAAGCCTCCCTTGTATCCTGCGAGTAATGGCCGGGGGGACGGGTGTCCGGTTGGTTCACCTCCGGCGATTGACAATTTTCGATTTGCGCCCGCTCGGCTTCGCGTTTCACCCACGCACGGCAGCGGGCGAGAACTCTTTCGATGACGGGTAAAGGGGCCAGCCCGGCCAGATCGACCGCCCGGCGACGGCACAATTCGCCGGGATCGCCGAAACTGCCCGCGATCAGATCGAGAAGCGTCTGACGGGGGAGAAGCCCCTCAAGGGCACCGACCAACGGCGCGGCATCGGAGCGAATACCGTGACGGATTTCAAACGCGGCGCGTTTCAGATCGGCGGCGAAACGCTGGGCGTCGGTGACGGTTTTTGCCAACAGCGCCGCGGTCTCGAAGATCCACGACAATGTGTCGGCGACCGGTTCGAGACGGCCGATCGGCAGACGGTAACGGTGTTCTAAGTCACGCGTCGGCGTGCCCGCCGCCCAGTCGTCCAACACCAGCGCCGTCAGCATCGCCCGCGCCTGCGCCGCCGCGTTGGGGAAATGAATCGTGATCACACCCGGATCGGCGGCGAAGCGTCGCGCGATCGTCTCGGTGAAGTTCTCGCCGAAACGGGTATGCCAGAAAGCGGCGATCTGATCGGTGCCGGCGGCCGATAGCGCCCAGCCGGTCAGACGGGCGTCGGCGGTCTCGGGCAAGGTGGCGAAAAACGCCGACCACACCGCCGCATCGAAATCGCTGCATGCGGCGAGTGCGCGTTCGATCGCAATCGCCGAATCGATCGTCAGACCCGCGGTCGCGGTGATCGACCCGCGCGGCGTCGCGACCAATTGCCCGTCGGCATCGCGCTGTATGAGCGCGGTGGCCAAAAGCCGCGCGCAGGCGGGTTCCCACACGGAGGGATCATTGATGCCGAAAGGGGAACGTTGGGCCAATGCCTGCGCCTCATCGAGCGAATGCACCAGACCGGCGACAATCCAATCCAGCAGGCGGCGTGCGGGGGCGAAGGCGGGCGGGGGGGAATCGCCCACTTCGCCCTTGAGTTCGCACGTCGCCTGCGTGTGATCCGCTGCGGTATCGCTCGGGGTACGCACGGATTGGCTTTTGGGCGGCGCGATGTAGGCGTTCCACAAAAGGTCGGCCTCACACGCCGTCCGTCCCCAGAGAATGCCGCGGCTGATCGGATGATGGCCGGTCGCACCCAGGCCGAGACGTCCCGCCCGCCCCGCCATGCCCTCGAATTCGAGCCGGTCGAGCGGAACCGGAATCGGGCGTCCGCCGCAGGGTCCGCCGGTGTATTTCTCGGCGTCGATAAAGACGGTGGTGGCGGGGAGGTTCACGCCCCACGCGAGCGTGCCGGTGCAGAACACCACCGCCACCCGTCCGGTACAAAACAACGATTCGATCAGGGTGCGCTGGTGCGGCGTCAGGTCGGCATGATGCACCGCCACACTACGCACCAGCCATTCGGCCAGTACCCCCGCCAGCGAGGGACCGCTCTGCAATTGCCAGCGGTCGTCCTCGGTAAGCGTACCGCCGCTCGGCCGCCGGGCGGCCAGTGCTTCAGCACGCCGGTGGCAGTCGGCTTTGGAAGGACAAAACACAAGGATCTGCTCCCCCCGTTCGATCAACGCATCGAGAAGGGCGAGCGGGCGTTCGCTTTCGGGCAGACGATCGTCCCAGGGAAAGATCTCATCGCCGACTTCCGCCGAATTATACTCGCGAAAATGAAAGCGCCCGCCGTTGAGTACGCCGAGACGCAGTTCGACCGGACGGCGGTGGACGGTTTGGATCGCCGCGTCGAGATAACCGGCCAACAAATGCGCCTGCGGCAGGCGTGCGGTGAGCATCAGCACCCGCGGCGACGCCAAGCGG
>DATKYL010000094.1:0-2233 GCA_035528515.1 Acidobacteriota bacterium
CCGATCAGCGGCACGCCCGCCTCCCGCGCCACCGTCGTGTACACCCGGTAGACCATCGCCAGCGCCACCGGTTTGATCGCCGGCCCCGACAGCCCCCCGCACGTATTGGCCAGCATGGCCCGCTGCGTATCCGCGTTGATCGCCATACCGCTTAACGTATTGATCAGCGACAGCACATCCGCGCCGGCCTCGATCGCCGCCCGCGCCGTCGCCGTAATATCCGTCACGTTCGGCGACAGCTTCACGATCAGCAGGCTCTTCTTGACCTCCGCCCGGACGGCCGACACCAGTTCCCCCAGCCGATCCGGATCGGTCCCGAACTCCAGCCCGTCGGCCACGTTCGGGCACGACACGTTCAGCTCCAACCCGCTGAGGCACTCGATCGGGTCCAGCCGCCGGCACACCGCCACGTAATCCCCCACGTTGTGCCCCGCCACGTTGACGATCACCGGTATGCCCAACTCGGCCAGGAACGGCACCTTGTCGGCCACAAACCGCTCCAGCCCGACGTTGGCCAGCCCGATGGCGTTGAGCATGCCGGCCGCCGTCTCGACCGTCCGCGGCGGCCGGTTCCCCTTCCGCGGCTCCACCGTCACCGACTTGGTGACGAACGCCCCGAGCTGCTTCAGATCCAGATACGGCCCCAGCTCTTCCCCATACCCGCTGGTCCCCGACGCCGTCAAAATCGGATTCCCCAGCCGCACCCCCCCCAGCTCAACCGACAAATCCACCCGCTTCATGGCGTAGCCATCCTGCATCCCCAAAAGCATCAATCCCCCCTCACCCCAAGTCAACCCACCGAGTCCGCCCTCCCTTCTCCGCATTCGCCGCCCGGAGAAGCGAGCGTCGGCCCGGAGGGCCGCAGGAGTGTAGCCGCGGGTGCAGCGCAGCCGGCCCCCCGGGCCGGCGAAGCGCAACCCGTGGTAATGATCTTCATTGAACGAACCCGCCCGCGAAGGGGGCGGAGGAATGCACACACAGCTGAGCCACGACTATCATGACCCAAACGCGACCCCGCGACATGCCGCCGGCAGTTCCACGCCCCCCACCACCTCCCGCCTCCGCCGCCCCGCTTGACAACCCCACACCCAAACTGAAAACTGGTGCGACTCCGACCTGACCTGGGGCGAGGCGGCGCCCCGATGCCGGCCGGTGGAATCAGACCACCCTCTCTGCCACCCGCGTGTCCTTCGCCCACGTCAGGCCGTTCTACGGAGGGACCTGCATGCCGACCGACAGCTCCGCCACCCCTCGCCAATACAAGGGAGTCATGGTCTCCAGCACCTTCACCGACCTCAAAGAGCACCACCAGGCTCTCCTGCACGCCCTCCGAAAGGAGAACCTCCACGCCATCGGAGTGGAGGACTGCCGCGACGACCTTGATCGCCGTCGTCCAGGAGGAACGCCATGGAAAATCAGTTGACCATATTCCACTACTGGATAATGACGGCCAGTGCGGTCAGCCTCTTCGTTTCCTTCGTAGCCCTACTCATATCATGGGTCAATGCCCGACGCACTAATGCGTCCGTCCTCCGCATTCTGAAGGCTAGTGGGCATACCACCTGTGAAGCGCGTCGATCTGCGGATTCGGCCGAGCCGCTGCTCGAATCGCATCGGTTCGCTGTATGGGTCAACAATCTCGGACTTCCGCTCCATGACGTCAGAGTGTGGCTTCGCCTTGTCTGCAAAGACGGGTCTGGCACAATGTGCATTGAAATGACTCGTTATGCGATGGACGACGAACACGTGGTCCATACTAGAGGCGAGCTTGGCAAGGGAATGGTCGGCATGTTTGAAATCCGATCCGACGATAAGTGCATGAAGCACTTCCGACTCCCGCCCGTAGAGACCGATCGGTATTTGGATATTGAGGCCGCAGGATACAATGTCCAATCGTTCCGGATCGGTGGGTGGCGGGATAAGCTGGCGGCAGACTGGAACCGAGTGGCTTACAGAATCAACCGACGCTTTGACAAACGTGGCACGACGCACACGGGAAGAGCGTGGCTGAAACCTGGAAACATGTTGCCGGTATTTCGCGACGTCGATTCGTCGTTGCGCTACTTCCTGGCGTCTCTACCGAGGCAGAGCAAGCATGACGGTGGTCGACCTCCAAAAGCACCTGCTTCCCATGAGAACTCCGAGAGGCACGAGCCCCATCCAGCCCCGGATGGGCGCCACCGACAATCGGATCGACACACCGGTGTGTGAGCGGTCTGGCCCAACGCCCCCC
>DATKYL010000095.1:0-4103 GCA_035528515.1 Acidobacteriota bacterium
AGAGTATGGTGGAGATCTACTCTTTCACCGAGATCGGGGATCCCGACCTGCTTTATGAGTTTCCCGTGGAGGTAAACAACCTGAGCGGTATTGTCGTCGCGGGCGGTCATGCTTTCGTGTGCTTGAACGCTGCCGGCGCCCTTTATCGGGTAGATGTCAAGACTGGTCTGCCGGTCCTGATGACCGACGGGTTGAATTTTCCGCAGGACATCGCTTTGCTGCGCGATTAGGCACCCACAAAGGCACCACTCACGCGCAAAGAGCACACCCCGCCGCCGCCGCGCCTCGCGCGGCGGCGGCGCCGCATGTTGGGTGTGCTATTCGTCTTCGCTTTTGGGGGACCCGTCGATATCGATCATGCGGCCGCCACCGGGGTAGGGAACGCTCTTGACGTCGCGGATGCGCATCAAGTTGTGGGTCACAGTGCGGATGCGTTCGGCGGCTTCGCGCATGCGGTCCAGCTTGGTGATCGTGTCGGGATCGAGCCGTTCGGCGCGGCGCAGGAGCAGTTCGAGGTTGCCGACCAGCGCCATGAGGGGATTGTTGATTTCGTGGTTGACTGCGGCGGCGGTTTCGAGCACGGTCGCGGTTCGAATTTCGGACTCCTGTTTCGCCGTGACGGCTTCCGTCGGGGGGTACTCGCCGACGGTCCACGCCTTGCCGCTACGACCGATCAGAACGATCATGGCGGCCAGGGAAGCGACAAATTCCTCTTCGACTGCCAGATTACGCTCACCGCGGCTGACACCGGAGATGTTGCCGATCACAGTGTCGCCCGAGCGGAGCGGGTAGGAGAACAGGCCCGAGGGCCCGTCGAGATCGAGCGTCATGTAGAGCGAGCGGACTGAATAGCTGTGGCGCAGATCGGCCAGAAGCGTGCGTTCCAGTTCCTGAATGCGCGTCCGGCCCGCCGGCTCGCCCGCCACGGCCCCGATGAGGTCGACGTCGCCGGTGCCGTAGATCCGCACCGCCCCGGCGACCAGCCCCATCGTCGCGACCGCCTCGGTCACCGCCTGCTCGAGCAGCCGATCCGGTAGCGCTCCCGCGGCGGCCTCAACCGCCAGACGGGACAGCGACCGGAATCGGTTTTCGAAACTGCTGGTCTCTCGGGACGCCATAGCCTCAACTCAGTGTGCGGACGAATGCAGACCGTGCCGTACACCCCTGTCTGCGCAAACCGAATGCCGCTCCCACGCCGATCTGTGAGCCCGTTCACGCCGCATACGAGGCAATTTGCCAAGGGCGTGCCCAACCAGGCCCGGCACCGGATTTCAGGGTAATCGTTTGTGCCGGCATACCTTAGCCGGACGGCGGGGAACTTCGCTCGACCAGCAAGGTGATGACGCTCCGTCAGCGCCGAAGGTCGCTGTGAAACAGGTGTCACATATTGGACATCCGGGCAGCCAATCCGGGCAGGTTCTCGACCCCGTCATCGAACCCGCGGGAACGCGGTCTACCGTGGCGCTGTTATCCTTGACAGATCAGGAGGGGGTGGATTAAATGGTAGTTTCCCCGCGCCGCCGCGGGGGGGGCAGAAATGGCAAATAGAACGCGGCCACGAGCACACGACGTTTCCCCTTCCCTGGCTCTTGACAAGCCCGCCTGCGAGTGCGGCATTTTCGGCGCGTTCGGCAGCCGGCGCGCCGCCGAGTGGACATATTTCGGTCTCTACGCGCTGCAGCATCGGGGCCAGGAATCATCGGGCATCGCGGTCTCCGACGGCGCGCAGCTTACGGTGCGCAAGGGCATGGGCGAGATCGCCGATGTCTTCCCCGACCGGAGCGCGTTGCGCCACCTGACCGGACATGCGGCGATCGGCCATAATCGCTATTCGACCACCGGCGCATCGATGGCCGACAACGCGCAGCCGCTGCTGATGAGGTTCAAGTTCAAACAGATGGCGGCGGCGCACAACGGAAACATCACCAACGCCGGCGAACTCAAGACTTACCTGGAACGCGGCGGCGCGATTTTCCAGACGTCATCGGATTCCGAACTTGTCCTGCACCTCTACGCACGCTCGCGCAAGCGTTCGACGGCGGCGCGTCTGACCGACGCCCTCGGCCGGCTGGAAGGTGCGTACGCCATCCTCTTTCTGACGGACGACGAACTGATCGTGGCCCGCGATCCGTTGGGTTTCCGCCCGCTCGCGCTGGGCAAGCGCAACGGGGCCTGGGTGGTCGCCTCGGAGACGTGTGCGTTCGATCTGATCGGGGCGCGCTACGTGCGCGACGTGGAGCCGGGCGAGGTCCTGGTCATTTCCAAAAGCGGGCTTTCATCCCACTATCTGCCGGTCACCGAGAAACGGGCGTTCTGTATCTTCGAGCACATCTACTTCGCCCGCCCGGACTCGCGAATTTTCGAGGAGAGTGTCGACAAGGTCCGGCGGCGGCTCGGTCAGCAACTGGCGCGCGAGCATCCCGCCGACGCCGACATCGTCATTTCGGTCCCCGACTCGTCGAACACGGCGGCTTTGGGATTCGCCGAGGAGTCGGGTTTGAAGCTCGAAGTCGGGCTGATCCGCAACCACTACGTGGGACGGACGTTCATTCTCCCACAGCAGGATGTCCGCGACCTCGACGTCAAGATCAAGTTCAACACCGTCCGGGGTGTGCTGCGCGGCAAACGGGTAGTAGTGGTCGACGATTCGATCGTACGGGGGACGACTGCGGGGAAGCTGGTGCGCCTCATCCGCGAGGCCGGCGCCCGCGAAGTCCATTTCCGCGTCTCCTCACCGCCGATCATTTCCCCCTGCTTCTACGGGATCGACATGCCGACCAAACGCGAACTGATCGCCTCGACACGATCAATCGAGGCGATCCGCCGACGCCTCGGCGTCGATACATTGGGGTATCTTTCGCTGGACGGCATGCTCTCATTATCCACGCATCCGAAGACATCCTTCTGCGCAGCCTGTTTTTCGGGCCGCTACCCCACGCGCATCAACCGGCGCTCCGGCAAGCTGGCGTTGGGCTGAGCGGAACAGGTGTCGTCACGCGGCGGCACCGTCCTCAGACACCCGGACGGGCGCAGCCGTAGGTGCGCATCGCCAGGGGCAGCCCCGCGCACATCGGCATCCCTATACGTGGAGGTCTTAGGGGTGCTACCGTTTGCTGTGTGCCAAATTGCAGTTTCTGCTGTAGTCAAAATACCCGATCCCGGGACGGTGAGGACGTCCCCGGGGCCGGCAGCAATGGACCGGGCTCAGTATCTCTCCGCCAGATCCTGCAGGGTACGCCGGCTATAGTAGGCGAACATGTGGCGGCGGCCTTCCAGTACCAGATCGCGGACAGGGCAATCTTCCTTCTTGGGGCACTCCTTGCCGTCGACCGCACACTTGATCGGATCGCCGTCGGCCTGGATGGCCTCGAAAACCTCGCCGATGCTCACCCGTCGCGGCGGTCGGGCAAGCGAGAACCCGCCCCGCACGCCGCGATGTGAACGCAGCAGTCCCGCTCGGGTCAGGTTCTGAAAAATCTTGGCCAGGAACTTGTCCGGGATGTCCTGCGCCTCGGAGATTTCGCCCAGTGACACAATCGCGCCGCGCTGCTGCTTGGCGAGATGGATCACGCCGAACAGTCCGTATTCCTCAGCCTTGGTGAACTGCAGCGTCAGCCTCTCCTATCAATCCGGTGAATCCGTGCAATCCCTTTGCTATGCGTCATCCCGATCCCGGGTCTACTGCCACTTCTCTAATTGTGTGTCTTCCCCTTTTGGCTCAACTACCCTACGCACCAAGTTGAGAACCACCCTTCATTTTGTCAAGTATGGTTTGCGCGCTATCAGGGCATTTTACTGCTCCAGGTCCTTTTTTGACAGCCGGCACGCTTGGCAGGGGCCACTGGAGGATACCATACGATCACCCACACATACTGAACTATCAGTGTCATTTGAAAGATACCGCACGTATTCACTCGCTCACGTCGCTTGAGAGAGTCTTCACGCGATCTGCGGTTGCACGCGACTGATCTTCCCCCGAAAAAGTGGACGGGTTAAGAAGCGTGGGTTGCCGTTTTCTCGAAGTCCAGGGGGCTTTGGTCCCCCAAACTCGAGTGACGGCGTTGACGGTTGTAGAAGACCTCGATGAACTCAAAGACCTTCCG
>DATKYL010000096.1:0-10363 GCA_035528515.1 Acidobacteriota bacterium
TACCGTGTTGAGCGCAATGGCTGCGTCGCAGACAGCCTCGCTATTGCAGTGTCGTGCTACTGGGGCGCGACATGGGACGGCTCGCGGATCTGCTTGGTCAGTTCCGGCCCCACCGGTCCCACGGGTCATCCTGTGAATGAACGGACGATTGCCTGCTTCAAGCTGCGCTGGTGAGTCCGCCGCAACTGTGGCACAGCCGCCCTCGGCTGTGCGGCCGGGTGGCCCTGACGCCCTCGTCAGGGCTCGCTTAGCCCACGTTCCGTCTCGAAGTGATTGCGCCATCGTTCTCGCAATGCCGGCTTACTCGCCATGAAGCGACGCTTCTTCAACGATCCCGCCCACGCACATCTTCTGATGCTCTCGTGCTTCCACCGGCGGCAGTTTCTCACGAATGAGTTCGCTCGCATGTGCCTGCGGGATTCGCTTGAGTTTGCCCGCGAGCGACATGGGTTTGCTCTTTGGGCGTACGCGTTCATGCCCGAGCAGGTGCACCTGTTACTCTATCCGCTGAGAATCGATGCCGTCGACGCTGCATTCAGTAGGCGGCAACGTGACCGAGGCGAGCCCTGACGAGGGCGTCAGGGCCACCCGCCGAAACGACAGACCCCACCGGCCCACGCCCTGAGGCCGGACCAGAACTGTGGCACGGCCGCCCCCGGCTGTGCGGCTCTATTGCGCTTCCATTCGCCCTCTCAGCCCCCCCAGTTTCCAGTGGCACCCCCGCACCCCCGTTGGGTATAATAGGCGCCTTGGAGAGAGGCTATGAATCGACGATTGCTCATACACCTGCTCATCTTCGCCGCCCTCATTATGATCCCGGTCGCAACTCTGTTCACCGGCTGCGGCGGCCAGAAGCTCGAAGTCGACCCGCGGACCTTCGCCAGAGACTGGATGCCGGTCGAGACCGACCACTTCGTCTTCTATGTGCCGCCGGACTCCCCACGCGCCTCGCGTTCGCTGATGGCCTTTGGCTCAGTCTGCGAGGATGTCTATGAGCAGGTCGTGCGTTACCTGGAAATCGAGGTCCCCGAGCCGATTCATATCTACCAGTTCACGACCAACCAGGACTGCGAGGAGACGATCGGCCATCCCGCCAATTTCGTCGAGGCTTACAACATCTACACCCGTATCGGCGCCGAGATCGGCGGCGCGGTAGCGCTGGCGATGTGCCACGCGATCGACCCCGAGGCGAAATCATTCCCGCTGATCAAGGACGGACTCCGCACCGTCTTCGATGAGCGCCAGGTCAATGTGCACCGGGAAGCCTCGACACTGCTGACCCAGTCGGGGCGCTGGTTCACGCTCCCCGAGTTGATCGCGGGACACACCGGCGGCGACGAAAAGGTTTACCGGTATGCCACTGCTTCCTTCGTGGCTTTTCTGATTCAGCGCCACGGGCACGAGCGGCTCAAGATGCTGTGGCGCAGTGTGCTCGAATTGGGTCCGTCGCTCGAACGGATCTATGGCGTGCCGCTCGACCAACTGGAGTCCGAGTGGATGTCCCACATGGCGCAGGAGGCGAAGCGCACCTGATCATCGCCGCTCCGGGACCGGTCGCCCCGGAGACGGCCTCGACACCTTCTGCCGGCACCTCTGCTGTTCCGATCGCTCTGCGACAATCCGATCGCACGAAGGCCTATGGCTCGCAAACGTCCCAGCCGCAGTCTGCGCCTCGACGGTGCCTCTCTGACTCTGGATGATCTGGAACGCGTAGCGCGTGCCGAGAAGCCGCCTCCCGTCGCCCTCACCCCCCGGGCGCTCCGAGAGATGGCCCGCTCGGAGAAGATTGTTCGTCGAGCCTGCGAGAAGAACCGGACTGTCTACGGAATCAACACCGGTTTCGGCCGTCTCGCCGATGTGCGCATCGGCCCCAAAGAACGCCGTCTGTTACAGCGCAACCTGATCCTCTCCCACGCCGCCGGCGTCGGCCCCCCGTGCACACGCGCCGAGGTGCGCGGTATGATGTTGCTGCGGCTGAACACGCTGGCCAAGGGGTATTCCGGGGTCCGGACCGCCGTCGCCGAGCGTCTGGTCGATTTTCTCAACGCCGACGTCAGTCCCGTGGTCCCGCGCCGTGGTTCGGTCGGCGCCTCCGGCGATCTGGCCCCGATGGCCCACGTCGCTCTGGCGATGATCGGTGAAGGAACAGTTGAGATGGCCGGCCGACGAACCACCGCCCGCCGCGCTCTCGCGCATCTGGGTTTGCGCCCGCTGGTTCTCGAAGCCAAGGAAGGCCTGGCCCTGATCAACGGCGTACAGGCCTCGACCGCGCTTCTTGCCCTGTCTCTCAGCACGACTCAGCGCCTGATTGAAGCCGCCGACATGGTTGCCGCGCTGAACGCGCTGGCCACCGGCGCCCGACCGGAGTCGTTCGATCCCCGTCTCAGCCGGGTGCGGTCGCATCCCGGGCAAAAAACCTCGGCCCAACGGATTGCCCATTATCTCAAATCCACCGGATGCCGGGCCGCGGCGCCCGAGAGAGTTCAGGATCCCTACTGCCTGCGCTGCTCACCGCAGGTGCACGGCGTATCTCGGGACGTGATCGCGGGTGTCGTCGAGACCTGCGAAATCGAGATGAACGCCGCGACCGACAACCCGCTTGTCTTTGCCGACGACAACGAGATCATCGCGGGTGGGAACTTCCACGGCGCGCCGATCGGCCACGCCGCCGACCGGCTGGCGATCGCCGTCACCGACGTGGCCGGGATCGGGGAACGACGCCTTGCGCTCCTGTTGGATCCGGCCTATAATCATGCGACGCGTTTTCTGGTTCCCCCTCGATCCGAGGGGTTGCATTCAGGCCTGATGATGTGGCAGGTGACCGCTGCGGCGCTGGTATCGGAGATGAAGACGCTGGCACACCCGGCCTCGGTCGACTCGATCCCCACCTCAATGGGACAGGAGGATCATGTCTCCATGTCGATGTGGGCCGCCGATAAGCTGGGGCAGATCGTTGAGCGGTGGCGGATCGTTCTCGCGATTGAACTCGTAGCCGCGTGGCGGGCATTGGCGATCGGCCGCCGTCTGCCGCGGCGCGGCCCGCTGGCGGCGCTGGTCGGCCGTATGCGGGCGATCCATCCACCTCCGTTCGAAGACGCCGTTCTGGGGGAGATGGTCGAAGAGGCGGCACGGATCCTCGAGCTGACCGGCAACCCGACCGGCGGGCAAACCTGAGGCGGCCGACGATTCCGCTTCGTCGCCGCGGTGTTCTGGGTGTATCTATAGAAGGCACAGCGACCCGTGAATGGCGGGGAATCCCCGCAAGACAATCGACAACAGCACAAGTCCGCGAGGTGCAGAGATGATCAGACGAGCCTTGGTAATAGCAGTCGTTCTTGGATGCACCGCCGCGCTGGTCGGCGGTTGCGGCGGCGACAGTGGCACGAACGGCGATGTCCCTGAGGCTTACAATAAGGTCCGTCTCGACCCGAGCACTCTGACTCCCCTGGGAGATCAGATGATGTACGAACTGTGGGCGCTTCCGACCGCCGAGGAATCGGCCGCCGAAGAAAGCCCGTGGGTCTCCTTTGGGAAATTCAATGTGATTCTCGACGACGGCGCGCATAAGCTGGTGGATGAAGATGGAAACGTGGTCTCCGACGGCACACTGAGCATGACGTCGCTCGACCTCAAAGCCTTTGACTCGCTCATCATCACTGTGGAATCTGACCCGGACACTGACACGCTCCCATCCGCGAGCATGTACCTCCGGGGCGACATCGACTTTGAGGTGGGCTACTCGCTCGCCTTCAGGTTTCCTGCAGATCACCTGGATCAGGTCGACGATAATGCGTGGTTCAGCTACGGAACACCCACCGACGCTGACACAAGCAATGAGCTTTCGGGAGTGTGGTTCATGTTGGGGAGCAGGGCGCAGGGGCTGATCAATCTCGACCCGCCCCCGGACGGGTGGGTTTACCAGGGCTGGGTTCTCCATGATACGCATGTGCTCACGACGGGACGCTTCCGGTACGCCGACAGCACAGACTGGGATGCCCCGTATTCGGCGGACGAGGTGGCCCCGCCATCGTTTCCCGGCGAGGATTTCCTGAGGAACTCTCCTGTCAACGGCTTCGAGTTCAGTGTTGAAGACAGCGTGTGGATCAGCGTCGAGCCGTTTCCTGACCCTGATCCTGCGACGCCTTTCCCTTACACGCTATATGCGCGTCGACCCGGGCAGATCCCTGAAGCAGGGCTGAACTTCAGACTGGACATGAGAAACGAGGACGGGTCACCCTTCAATCCGGATGACTTCCCCCACACGATAGCATGGATAGAGAGAGGTCCGGTCGAATGACTCTCCGCCCCAATCTGTTGTCTGACCTCGGGATAGGGGCTCCGCCGGACAGGAATTGTCAAGGATCTGCGGTCGCATGGGGATCCAGAGCATTTTGAGGAAATATTTCGTCCACTCATCGGTAACACCTTTGGGGGCAGAGAGCCCGTGATGAGTCAACCTGCCGGTACCCACCGCCGACAATCGCGTATCAGTCCTTTCCTGATCTGGCGCTGGGGTTTCAGTCTCCTGCTCGTTGGCGTCGGGATCTGGCTGGTTATCGCCAAACCGCTTTTTGCGGGGGCCCAGGGACGGATTTTCGGGTGGGTGGTCATTGGTTATGCGGTATTGCGGCTTCTGGTGGGGCACCTGTCGGACCACCGCCGCCGCCCAATGGTGTTACGGAGACAGGGACACGACGGAGAATCCGCTTGACTATGCGGGACCGTTGGAGAAAACTTGAAAGTCTTATGCGGGCCGGCATGATGCGTCAAATCGGGGTGTTCAGGATGGTACAGAAGAGTTTCGGGCTCGCCTTGTGCGTGGGCCTCTGTCTGTCTCTTGGCACGGCGCAAGCCTACGCTGCCCGCCCCGATCTGACCGCCGCCAAGGATGCTCTCGCCGCGGGCGATTACGCTCAGGTCCTGGCCTTGGTTGAACCGCTGGTGGCGTCGGACGGTGCCAACGGCGAGACCTTCTATCTCCAGGGCGAGGCCCAACGCGCCCTCGGCCGCGTGAGCGAGGCCGAAACGTCCTACCGCAAGGCCATCGACGACAAGTACAAAGAACCCGAGGTCTATGTCGGACTCGCGTACGCCCTGATCGATCTCGACCGGGCGGCGGAAGTGCCGGATCTGGTCGAAAAGCCGCTCTCCAAAGCGAAAGACGTCAAGCAGCAGGCGATGCTCAAGCACGCCCTCGGGAAAGCGGAATTGGCGCTGGGCAACTTCTCCAAGGCGCAGGAGTGGCTCTTAGGTGCGCGCTACGATGATCTCGAGAGCCTCGAATACCGCGCCGATCTCGGGCATGCCTACTATGAAGGTCAGATCCTGCCGCTGGCCATCGCGGAGTATGAGGCGGTTCTCGAAGCCGATTCTTCCCGTCTCGGCATCCTCTACCGTCTGGCTGAGACGTACTACCAGCAGCGGCGGCTCAATGAAGCGCGGCCCTTGCTGACGAACCTCATCACCAAGGATTCGACCTACCACAGCGCCTACTTCATGCTCGCGAACATCTATATGATCGGTGCCGAGAGCCTGCCTTTGGCTCAGGCGCGCGAGTACTACGGCCTGGCGCTGTCACTCTACCGCAGAGTCCGTATGGTTGATCCGGACGCCGACCCGATCCTCGTGGCCAAGAATATCGCCAAAGTCTATTACCTTCTGAACGCGCATGACTCCGCCATCGTCGAACTCCAGAACGCCATCCGGACCGGTGCCGACGACCCGGAACTGCAGTTCTTCCTGGGCCGCTCCAACATGCTGCTGGGGAACTATGCGGGGGCGGTGTCTGCGTTCAACGCCTACCGTACCGCCTTGGAAAATGCCCAGCCGCCCCATCGGTGGGTCGCCGCCGATGCGGAACTCTTCTGGCGCACCGCGGTGTGCCTGGAGGCGACCAAAGACTCGACCCTGATGCCCCAGGTGGCCGCGAACTACGAGCGGGCCGTTGAACTGGATCCCAACGATGAACGCTCGATCGGCGGTCTGGCCCTGGCGTTGCACCGGCTGGGTCGGTATCTGGAAGCGGCGGTTGAGTTTGAAAAGCTGGTGGTGCGCTACCCCGACGATTCGCGGACTCTGTTCAATGCCTCGCTTCCGTATCTGCAGACCGAGAACAACGAAAAGGCGGTCGAGTATCTCCTGCGTGCGGCGACGAACGACACTACGGCTGAGTCGAGATATCGCGCCCGCGCCTACAAGCTTTCCGGTCCGCGTTTGATCAAGATGCAGCGAAACGCCGACGCCAAGATGGCCTATCGCTGGTTGGTCGAGAACGAACCTGACGTCTGTGACCATTACCAGTGGTACGGGTTTACGCTCTTCGCGGAGAAGAACTACGCCGGTGCCGTGCCCCACTTGCGCCGCGCCTATCAGTGCAACGAACAGCGGACCCCCGGCGGTTGCGGCCACAACGAACTGCGCTGGTGGCTCGCGTACGCTCTCTATGAGACCGATGACAAGGACGAATCCTACGAGTTGTGCGAGAAAGTCGTCGACTGCTCGCCTGACAATATGGACGCTCGCAATCTGATAAACAGGATCGATGAGGAGATTGTCGAATAGAAAGGGGCCTCACGCCCACTTTTTCTCTTCGACCGCGATCACAGATGGCAGAAAATCCGACCCAACCCAAGAAAGAGGCGCTTGCCGCCAAGCTCCCGTCCGAGGACGACCGGTACCGGTATATCGGGTTCGGCGTGTATCCCAAGGGCGCACCCAAGTTCTGGAAGTCCGATGCCGAGGAACAGCGTTTCCTCGAACGGATTCGGGCAGCCGCCGGGACAATGATCGCCGAACGCGACTTCTCGTTTCTCCACGCTGAAGTCATGACGATGATCGACCGGGTCGTGCTGACCCTGACCGCACTCATCATGATCGGAACCGCACTGATGCCCTGGGTCCAGTTCCGCACCATCGCGGGGACCGATTTCTCGCTGTATTGGGGCGCGGCGCTGGGGACGCTTTTCGGCGGCCTGTCGACCGCCTTCGCGAGTGGCCTGGCCGTCGGGTTGTCCGCGCTATGTGCCATCCTCATGATGATCGGTGGACCCATTCTAGGCCTCTGGATTCTGGCCGTTCTCTGGACCAAGGCCAAGACTCCCGACGCCTTCCTCTTGCGCCTCCGCCGACCGATCAAGCTCGGTTATGTCTTCCTCTACTTGGGAGCGGCGGTTGCGATTTTGGCATTTGTCGGTGGCCGGATTCCCGGATTCGAGACCTGGGGACTGATCGATCCGGGCGAAAAATATGGATTCGGAACATTGACGACCCTCGCCTCGTTTGGTCCCTATGTCCTCGTGGCCATGGGCGTGGTGGCGGCAGTGAAGTCGGGAGACCTGTAGACAGTCCGACGCTCAGCGATTGTCGGCAGGCTGTGAATTGGCAATTAGGTGATTCGTTTAACAACGGGGAGTCCGGCGCCCGCCTCGTCATTCGGGGTTCCAGCCGGGCGGGATAAAAGGAGGCATTTGTGAGGCAAGGGTTGTTTGTCACCATTCTCTTGGTGGTGGCTCTGGCCAGTGGGTTCATCATCTGGACCCAGCTGCCCGAATACCTGCAGCGAGGCGGCCCGATCGTGGCTCTCTTGATCGCCCTGTCGGTCATGCTGGTAGCCTATATTCTCGAACGGCTGTTCACTCTCCGCCGGGCGCGGGGCGAGATGTCGGTACAGGTGTTCTTCAAACGGCTGGTCGAATCGCTCCGCAAGGGAGACTACAAGGGCGCCGTCGCCGCCTGCGACAAGCAGCGCGGCTCCTGCGCCAACGTCCTGCGTGCCGGCGTCGAACGCTACTCGCAGGTGATGGGCGACACGACGCTGAACACCGAAAAGCGCATTGCGGAAACGCAGCGCGCCATCGAAGAGGCCAACTCGCTCGAAGTGCCTTTGCTCGAACGGAACCTCATCGCTCTGTCATCGATTGCCTCGATCGCCACGATGGTCGGGCTTTTGGGCACCACGATCGGTATGATCCGTGCCTTCCAGGCGACCGGACACGCCGCCGGCGGCGTGATCGACGCCACCGCGTTGGCGACCGGTATTTCCGAGGCGCTGGTCAACACTGCAGGCGGGCTCTTCAACGCCATCATCGGCATTGTCGCCTACAACTTCTTCGTCAACAAGGTGGACAGCTTCAACTACACGATTGACGAGGCCTCCTACGAGGTGGTCCAGCTCTTCAAGTCACGGGAAGCGGGTGCGTAAGCAATGGCGAAGAGGGCAAAACGACGGGTTGGCATCGTCATCGACATGACGCCGATGGTCGATATTGCCTTCCTGCTTTTGATCTTCTACATGGCGACCACGCAGTTCAAACCGCCGGAGCAGCAGGCGGTCACGCTGCCGGTCTCCTCATCGCAGCGCGATCTGCCGCTCAAGAACTTCATCACGATCACGGTAACCGAATACGACTCGGTCTTCGTCGACTACATCATCAACGTGAAGAAGTTCGACCCCGAGCGGGGAGATTCGATCGAAACCCCCTCGCGCGAGTACGTCGAGACCACGCCCAATCTCGTGGGGGCGGAGATCCAGCGCATGCGGGTCGAGGCCCTGCGCAAGGGCATCCGGGATTTATTCCTCGTGATGAAGGCCGATCGCAACGCCTCATTCGGCACGGTCGAGCAGATCATGGATGCCATGCAGGAGGAACAACTGACCAGCTTCCAGGTTGTGACCGACCTAGATCCCGCCCTCAAACGGGAAGGCGGATAGCCGGCGTGCCATTCGGCCCATCGGTTTGGTCGGTTGAGGAGTATCAAAGGTAGGGAACGTCAGCAGCGATTCACAACGATCAGAGAGGATCGGATTAAGATATGGGTGCGGCGGATGTTGGCGGCGACAGGCAAGCCAAGGGTAAAAAGAAAGGGCTAAGACGTCCTAAGAGGCGGATTGCCATCAAGATCGACATGACGCCCATGGTCGATATCGCCTTCCTTCTTTTGATTTTCTATATGGTGTCGACGGTCTTCGCTGAGCCACAGGCCATGGAGATCAACCTCCCGCCGTCGAAGGAAGAAGCCCCGACGGCGGAATCCAAGGTGCTGACCATCCGGGTCGACTCCCTCGACGTTATCTACTGGAGCGTCGGGAAGGACAGCCCGGAGATGGTGGGGCTGGAGGATCTGGCAAGTCTCTTCGAGGACAAGGTCTATGAAATCCCCGGTCTGATCACTCTGGTCAAGATTAACAAGGGTGCGCGTTACTCGCGGATGATCGACATCCTCGATCGCATCGAGATCGTGGAGTATCGGATCAAACAGCGCGACGCCGATTTCTCGTATACGTTCTCTCTGGGCCCATGGACGCGTTACGACACGAAGCAATTAGAGGCGATTGCCGGGCAGAGCGCAGGAGGAAGTGAGGGGGCGACGCCATGAGTACCCCAAGAGCGGCAACGATGAGCTGGTACGGCGCCTATGAACTGAAGCGCTTCTACCAGAGAAACATGGCGATGGGGGTGATCATCGCTGCGGCCATCCACCTGGCGATCATCGGTGGCATCCTCTTCTATCAATGGTATAAAGAGCGCAAGGTGGACTACTCCAACGTCCCGGTCATCCGCATCAGCACCCTGTCCGACATTGCTCCGCCGCCGTCGATGACCCACCAGCAACCGCAGATCGCCGTGTCTGAACCCAATATCGCACCGCCTTCCATCGGTATCCCGACCCCGGTCGCCGATGAGGAGGTGATCGAGGAAGTCCGCTTCGCGACCCGCGCGGAACTGGCCGAACTCGCCGCACCGGACATCACCGCCGCCAGCAGCAGCAGCAGCGGCGACTCGATGATCGTGGATATTCCAATCGAGGAATACTTCCCGATGCCCGGTGAGTTCGTCGCTGTCGAGGAGCAGCCGGTCACGATCAAGCGGGTGGAGCCTGTATACCCGGAGATCGCCGAACTGACCAGCACCGAGGGGACCGTCTGGGTCCAGGCGCTGGTCGATAAGAACGGTAAGGTCCGTGACGCACGTGTCGCCAAGCCCTCCGGATCGAACGTCGGCTTCGATGAGGCGGCGCTGGAGGCTGCTTACCAGATGCTGTACAAGCCGGCCATTCAAAACGGCCAGCCCGTGGCCGTCTGGGTGACCTATCCGGTCCACTTCAAATTGAACGAGCGGTAACAGACCGCCCGATAACGACACTCGTGCCCCGCTCATCCGAGCGGGGCTTTTTCTTGGTCATGGGAATAGGGGACCTCGCTCGCGTGTAGTACTTATGACAACTCGCCTGACCTGAGCAGAGCTGCTCTCCATAACGTCGGTTCCCGCGCCGCGCCCTCGTGACGCGGCGCGACGGTGGGAGAAAGGTCCACGCACGATCAAGGAGGATCAGATGGGCACCGTCATCGCGCATCCCGTCGACG
>DATKYL010000097.1:0-5365 GCA_035528515.1 Acidobacteriota bacterium
AGCACGCACCTGCACGACCGCGGTCGCCCCCGGCTGGTATTCAGATTGATTCAGATCGATTTCGATCCGATCGGGGTTGGCCATTGACCATGGCGCATATCCCCAACCGGAGGCATAGAAGCGGACGGCGGCGGCGTGCCCGTCGGCGCCATCGGCGACGGCGATCTCGTATTGCCCGTACTCGGGGGGAGTGAAGCTCACGACCGCGCCCTGTTGCGGCACCCTGATCGTGGTCGAGTCGATCATCTCGATCGAGCGTTCGGAAACGTAGCGGTACCGACCGTTCTGATCCCCCTTGAAGATCGAATGATAGACGATCCGGTTGAAACGTACCTGCGCTCGGGCAAGGTCGACCGGCCGGCCGTCGGCGTCGAGCGCGATGACGTCGATGGACACCGTCTCCCCCGGCTTGGCGTATCCGTCAAGCCGCGGGTGCAGTCCCAGGTAGCGGTCATAAGGATCGATGCGCAGTTCTTTGTACGCTCCGACCGCTCGGCCGCCCTGTTCCGATACGGTGGCGGAGAGCAGCGCTTTCAACGCGGACGGCGCCGGGATGGCGTCGCGAAGTTGATATGTATATCTGTGGCGTCCGTCGCCGTCGAGGACCGAATCGGGGAGGGGGACGTCGGTTCGGGCATAGGTGCGGTTCGGGGTCGTGAAGGTGTACTCCCCCCAGCCGATGGGCCTGAACAGATCGTGTTCGAATGTAATCCGGCCTCCGACACGGTGCCCTCGCGCGGGTGGACCGAACAGGAACACGCCGGTCACATCAACCACGAGTTCATCCCCGGCACGATAGCTGTCCTTGGGGGTTGCGAGGGTGACTTTGATCCGATCGGGCATGAACTCTTCGACGAGGAAATCGGTGCGCCCGATTTCGTAGTCGTCACCGATCTCGGCCGTGATCGTATAGCGGCCGGTCGGCGCGAACACCGGGAGCACATAGTCGGCCGCCGTCATGAGCGCGTTACCGGCAGTTTGTGGTAGCGTCTGGAACGGTTTCCCCTGGGGATCCCGGATATTGAGCGAGAACGGAAACTCGGGCGGAACGGAGGCATCGACACCCCGCACGATCGAGACGATGTGCGCGGTGTCGCCGGGGCGGTAAATGCCGCGGTCACAATAGAGAAAGGCTTCATATCCGGAGAGCAGATACGGCCGGCCGCCCACGTCGAAGTCCTCGGTCGGCAGGAGGCAATCCTGGAAACGCAGGTAGGACAGGTCGTCCTCGTGGGTGACCGTGATCACGTACGGCTCAAATCCCGCGGTGCGATCCGCGAGGTTGTCGAAGGTGACGATCCCGCGCGTGTCGGTCTGACCCTCGGCGAGGACCTGGTTGTTCTTGCTGATCAGCCGGACCTGCGCCCTGCCGAGCGGGCGCGTATCGGCGAGAGAGTGGACCCACACCATCAGGAAATTGTCGGCCATACGCGCCGAGATACCGATGTCGGTCAGCATGACCTGACGGCTGTCCGCGACCGAGCGCCGTTCCTTGTCGCGGGCGGTGACGACAAAGACGCCGCGGGTGGAATCGCCGACGATACCGGAGACGTCAACCGTCGTCAGCAGCGGCCGATTCCGCTCGTACGCAAGCGGTTTGTCCTCAAAGAAGATCCGGCGACCAACCAGATCGAGGCTGCTTCGGTAGTACGACCGACGGTCGAAGGAACCGGCCAGGAAATGCAGCAGGTTGTTTTCGAAGACCTGCTCGACCTCGACGGCGAGTTCATCTACGTTGATTGTCCGGAGTTCAACGTTCCCACTCCCCTTCCGGGACAGAAATGACCCGCGCGCGGTGAATGCCACCGACGCAGGAACATCCGGTATCGCGATGGGGGATGAGAACTCACGTTCCAGGACCGCACCGCGGCTGCCGGGCATGCCTTGGGCAAGCGTCACGGTGTAGGTGCGGCCCGGCTGGAAATCACCATGTAACAACAGCCGTCCGTGATTGCTCCCCAAGGTGAAATCGATCTCAGGTTCCACGGAAACGTAATTGCGCACGTCGTCGGGGTTGATCGACGCGGAGATGTCAACCTCAATATCGAAACTCGTGCCGGTGCTCCGAGGGGTCAGCCGGTGGATGACCAGCCGTCCCTTGGGCGAGACAAGAATCGTGTAGTAGAACTCATCGCGCAGCGGGGCACCGCAACCGTCGCATTCCAGTCCCGGCTTCAGGCGCAGACGGTACCACTGCGTGTCGCCGGTCAAAGCCACAGGTTCCGTGATCACGTCGCACGCCGCACGGAAGCCGGCCCGTGTGCCCTCTTCCTCGCGGCGGGCTTCCTCGGACAGAACATAGGCCGGCGGCGCCAATTGGGGCACCTGGAAGGAGAGCCGGCCTCGCTCCGCATTGGCCTCGCCGGTGATCTCCAGTTTCTGGGTGAGCTGTTCGAGATTGACCGCATAGTTGAATTCGAGGGTGAGACTGATTCGCACTTGCGACGGCGCGCCTTCAACCGGTTCGGTGCGATAGGCGGCCTGTTCGATCTGCAGGCCGGGCGTCGCGAAACGGAATGTGCGTTTCTCATTGATGCGGTTGCCGTTGATAAACGCATCATCGGATTGCACTTTGACCTGATACTCGGTTGCCGGTGCGAGCGGTTCATCAGGGTAGAATCGCAGCGCGTCGGTTGCGATCCAGCGGGCCAGGCCCGCCAGCGGCGGATCGAACTTAAGCGGCGGTTTCAGAATCGGGCGGTCAAGACTGTCGTTCGGGACCAGGTCATTGGAGAATTCCAGGGTGATGTTGCCTGCACGGTCGGCACGGCCGCTTGGCGTGAAGTCGGTGACGCGGACGTTTTCATCGGGTACGGAGGGTGAACTGAGTGCGGAAAAGCCACCGACAAGCCCTGCCCCCACGGCTACCAGGATGACGAGAAGGAACATCGGCAACCGATGACCCGGTCGGATTCCTGCCGCATGATTGGTCATATGCCTTCACCTCTGTTTCACAAGGGATCTCCACGACCGATCGGTTCGCGGCGGGTATACGCCGTCCGGGCGTTCCCCAAGCCTCGAACCACCGGCACGAACTCGGAATCAGGAAACACATTCCGATGGTTGTGTCAAGAAGCGCTTCTTGCAGCTGCTCTGATTCTTTTACTCCGATAGTCGAGCGGAGGTTCGATGACTGTTGCCGGAATTCCGGCGGGCGGCGGGTGACCGCCGTCGCAGGGCATCGGTGATCCGTGGGTCACCCGGGTCGGTGCGTGGGCATTTCTCCCTCGGGCTCAGGGATAGCGGGCGCGCGATGGGCCTGCGCCGTCGCCGCAGGCGGCCGAACTCAGGTTCTGTGACACTGGATACAGAGATCCATCTTCGGATTCAGCGGCAGATAAGGTTCGAAATCGGCGCCGTGCAACTGATGGCAACTCATGCAGGTGAGCGGCTTACCGGTGCGCTGGTCGATCACATCGGGACCGATCGGATGCGTCGACCGGTGGGCCCGTTCATGACATCCGGCACAGAGGTCTGAATCGGTGCTGATCAGATAGCGCCCGTTGTCCGAGCCATGCGGTTGATGACAAGTGGTGCACTCCATGGCATCGTGCGTCAGGAGGCTGGTGCGCGACTTGCCGGCATACTCACTGCCTTTGAAATGGCAATTCAGGCAGAGCATCTCTTGCTTGGCGGAGAGCAACGCAGTGCCCGCCGCAGCATGGGGATTGTGGCAATTCAGGCAGGAGCGCTCGTCGTTGAGGTTATGACTGAAGGCTTGGTCGGCCTCCGTGCGGATCGAGGCGTGGCATCGGAAACACAGCGTCTTGACGTCGGAGACAAGGCCGAATCCACTTCCCCCGGCGCCCGTCGCATGGCAGGTGGAACAGTTGTTGCCTTTGAACGGCGCGTGCTCGTTGGGCATCACCAGGTTCGCCAGCGAGCTGCTGTGCGGATCGTGACAAGCAAGGCAATTGGTTCCCGCGATCTGATAGCCCTGGTGCGCCTGTCGCAGGGCGGCGTCATTGTCGTGGCAATCGAAGCACAGGGCGGGAATCCCATCGGCAGTCAAACCGGGGTTGTCCGATCCATGAGGATCGTGGCACGACAGACATTTCCGATTCCCGAACGGGGCGTGGACATGCGCGCGGGACCGCCATTCATCGATGGTGGTATGACAACCGCTGCACAGCTCGCCGGCCGGCTGGAGCAGCTGGTCCGGGTGTGCCGATGCGTGCGGATCGTGGCAGCTCAGGCAGTTGCCGATGGCCGCCGGCTCGTGACCGCGGGCGCGGGCCGCCGCCTGCGCTACGTCGTCGTGACACGTCAAACAGAGCTCGCGCAGATCCTCGCTCAGCAGCGTGGCATGCCGCGCCGCGTGCGGATTGTGGCAGTCGGAGCACTTGCCGGACTTCAGGACGCTGTGCACATGAGACTCGTTGTACACGTCCTTGAAGTCCGCGTGGCACGACAGGCAGATGGCCGGTTCATCGACGTTCACTTCGGCCTGCGCACGGGCGCCGATCCCGATGAGCAGGAACGCGGCGATCACCAAATTCCTATAGCCCTTCACTTGTTCTCCTCCTCAGGGCTCGACTCATGACACGCGGCGCAGTCACCGCTCCCGAAGGGATCGTGCCGTATCGGAAGGATGAGTGACCGATCAACGGCCGCGTGGGGATCGTGGCACTTCCGGCAATCGATTTGATCTCCGTTCAGATCCAGATGCTTCTCCGTAAACGACGCCTCATCGCCCTCATGACAGCCCAGACAGATGCCGGGCACGTCTTCCACGAGCAGAGTGGCGAAGGTGGCGTCATGGGCCGCGTGGCAGCCCAGACACTCCCCGTCCCCCGCCGGACCGTGGACCACCCCGTCGGTCATGCGCTGCTGCAAGTCGGCGTGGCAGGTTAAACAGAGCCGGTCGGCCCGATCCAGAAGCAGCGACGCTTCCGCGGTATGGTGAGGATTGTGACAGGCCGTGCAGCGGCCTTCGGACACCGGTTGATGTCGGCTGGCGACGGCGGCATCGGAGGCAACGTCATGGCAGGTGCCGCAGACGATTCGCAGGCTGTCGACCAGCATGCCGGCGTGTGATGATCCGTGGGGCTCATGGCAATCATCGCAGGCCCTCTCCGCAAACGGCGCATGCACGACCCCGCCCTCGGCGCTCGCCAGCAGCGACTCATGGCACGTGGTACAGAGGTCGTTGGCGTCGGCCCGCAGCAGACCGCCCCGCGATGACGCGTGGGGTTCATGGCACTCATTGCACTGCCCGACCTTGACGGGGACGTGGGACGCTTTCTGAACCCGCCACGCATCCGCATCGTCGTGACAGTCGATGCACATGTCGATCCGGTTGCTGCGCCCGAGCGCGGCATGCTCCGACCCGTGGGGCGCGTGACAGTCGGTGCATTCGCCGTCG
>DATKYL010000098.1:0-9576 GCA_035528515.1 Acidobacteriota bacterium
AAATCAAAATCAAAGCCGCCGGTGGCATCCGCACCGCAGCCCAATCCAGCGCCCTCCTCGACGCCGGCGCCGACCGGCTGGGGACGTCATCCTCCGTCGCGATCATGCAGGAACTGACAAAGTAGGGTGGGCTCCGCCCACCACGAATTCACGGGAGAGACAAAGTAGGGTGGGCTCCGCCCACCACGAATTCACGGGAGAGTTGCCACCGAGAAGGTGGGCGGAGCCCACCCTACAGCGGGCACAGAAGGGCACGTTGTCGGCGGTCCTACTCCGGAAAGAACTGACCGATCGGCCACTCGTACTCGTCGATGACCGCGGCGAGGATCTCGAACGCGAGCCGGTCGCCCTTGTTGCCGTTGGTCACGATAATGACGCCGTTTCCTGTATCGGGACACCCCTCGAGCCAGCAGGTCGTACCGGGGTAATTGTGGCCCGGGTGGACGAACGAGAAGATCTCTCCCTTATAACGCAGGAAGACACCCAGACCCTCACCGACATCGAACGAGGACGGCAACCCGAAAATCGCCGGATCGAGCGGCGCGGCTTTCTGAAAGAGCTGCCGCGCCATTGCTGGTGAGAGAAGGCGCTCCGATTCGCCGCGGTAGGCGCGCATCAGCTCAATGTTGAAGACCGCCAGATCGGTCGGGGTCGACAAGAGACCGCCCTGCGCCACCGCCGATGGGTCCAACTCCGGTTCGCACGTCGCGCCCTCGGTGTTATGCGGCATCGCCTCGCGCTTGCGATCTTCCGGTCTGAGGGGATAGACAAACGTGCTCGAGTTCATGCCGAGCGGCGCGAAGACGACTTCTTCAGCAAGTTGCGTGAGCGGCTTACCGGTGACGTCTTCAAGCAGGAGTTGGACAACGTCGTAGCCGATATTCGAGTATTGCCATTGGCTGCCGGGGACAAGCTCGACGTGGGCGGGCGGATTGGTCGCCGGCGATTCGCCCTTCAGGAACTGAACCAGAGTGGGGACGCCGATCTCCTTATCATAGCCGATGTTCCCGGAGGGCATTCCCGCGCGGTGCTCCAAAAGCAGGCGCAGTGTGACCTTCTGCCCCTTCGTGAATTCGTTCTCGGGAACCGTCCAGGATTTGAGATACGCGTTGACGTCGGCGTCGAGGTCGAGCGCGCCGGTCTCCACGTAATGAAGAGCAATGACCGAGACCACCAGCTTCGACGTCGATCCGGTCTGGAAGATCGATTCCGTCGTGACGGGCACACTGCCTCCCGCCTTGAGCGATCCATACCCCCTGGTCCACACGATCTTAAAGTCCTCGATCACCGCAATGCTGACTCCCGGAATCCGGTAAGATTCCATACGGTCAGCCAAAGTCGACCGCTCCGCGGCCAGGATCGGCCCCTCGGCGCCCGCCACGATCACGCGCAGTCCGTTCTCGACATTATGTATCCGCTGAGATTGGTCTGCCGCGCTCTTGGAGTCGGCGTCCGCGGCGGTCGCAGGTCCCACAATGAAGAACTGCAGAGTGATTAGGGTCACGATCGACGATGTGCGCATCAGGGGCTCCCTCCCGGGTGTAGAGGTTGATGGCCTATCTACGCGGGGCGTAGGACGATGTTTCGTGCTCGGTAGGGGGTAGGAGGCGGGCACAGAACGATCCTGTGTCTGTAGTGGCGCGGTCTCCGCGCCCAACCCCGGGGACTGCGGATCGGGCCGGGAAACCCGGCCCCGGTGACTTCACGGTGGGTGTAGGGGTCGATCTCAGATCGACCCAGGCGCCTCTCAACCCATTACAACCGTATCCGCTTCGGCTTCCGCTGCTTGGCTAAGGGATCGTGGATCGGGCAGATCGGGATTGTGTCGGCGGCGTTGAGGTAGACTTCCTCGCGGATCGACGGGCACTCGTCGCAGGCGCGTTCGTTCGACTCGCGGCAGACGTAGGAGAGGATGATCCCGTCGGGAACCTCGAATTCGAGCGGCGGCAGGTCGCGGCAGGCGAAGTTCATCACCTCGGCCCAGATCGGCAACGCGGTGGCGGCGCCGGTCCCGGTGTGATACCCGCCGATCGGCGTCTTGAGATCATACCCGACCCACGTCCCGCAGGTGATCTGCGGCGTGAAACCCATAAACCAGTTGTCCATGTACTCATTGGTGGTGCCGGTCTTGCCGGCGGCGGGACGCGTGAAACCGCGACGCCGTATGCCGCGTCCGGTTCCGGTCCCTTCGTCGACCACGCTCTTGAGTACATGCAGGACCATGTACGCCTGCGGGGCGGACAGGACCTCCTCGCGCCTCAGTGCGGTGTTGTCCTCAATCACACGCCCGAAACGGTCGACGATCTTGCGGATCATGACCGGACGCGTGCGGATACCGCCGTTGGGAAAGACGGAGTAGGCGGCGGTCATGTCATACAGCGTCACCTCTGAGCTGCCGATCGCCAGCGACGGCACCGGGTTCAGAGGCGTGGTAATCCCCATCTTCTCCGCATAAAAGGCCGCGCGTCGCGGATCGAGTTTCAAGAGGAGCTTGATCGCGACCAGATTGCGCGACTCGTAATACCCCTGCCGGATCGTGATCGGCCCCTTGAACTCGAGATCGAAATTGCGCGGCGCCCACTCATCCTCAACGCCGGGAATCGACATCACGATCGGTGAATCATAAATCGTATCCGACGGTTTGATCCCGGCCTCGACCGCCGCGGTCAACACAAACGGTTTGAACGCCGATCCCGGCTGGCGCCGCGACTGGGTCACCCGGTTGAGCTGTGTTTCGCCGAAATCATACCCGCCGACCATGGCCAGCACCCCGCCGGTCTCGTTGTCCATCGCCATCACCGCGGCCTGCAGCTTCTTGCGCACACGGATCGTGTTACCGGTCAGCGTGTCCAACACCGGGATCGTGTAGACCGGGTCGTTGTCGGCATACCGCGCGTTGGCCACCGCGCGCAGCGAGTCGAGACGATAGCGGACAGACTCCTCGGCGACGCGTTGCAGGGCGGTGTCGATCGTCGTGTAAACCGACCAGCCGTCGGCGTAGACCGCCTCCTCGCCGTAGGTGCGCTCGATGTAACGGCGGATCTCCTCGGCGAAATAGTCGCCTGTCTGCCGTGGCTTGAGCGGCTCGTTCAATTCGATGTCGCACGCGACCAGCGAATCATGGGTTGCCTGATCGATATCGCCGACCGCCAGCAGCGAGCCGAACACGACATCGCGCCGCACGCGGGTCAGATCGGGATTGCGCCTGGGCGAAAACCGTGTCGGGGCCGGCAACAGGCCGATTAGGACCGCGCTTTCGGCCAGATTGAGTTCGCCCGCATCCTTGCCGAAATATGTCTGCGCCGCCGCCTGGATCCCGTAGGCGCCCGCGCCATAGTAGTTGTGGTTCAGGTACATCTCGAGAATTTCATCTTTGGCGTAGGTGCGCTCCAGCTTGAGCGCCATCAACCACTCTTTGATCTTGCGCGCAACCGTGCGCTCGCGCGTCAAGAAGAGCGATCGCGCCAACTGCTGGGTGATCGTCGAGCCGCCCTGCGCCCGCTTGCCGCGCAACGGCTGGATAATCACCCCGCGCACAATCGCGGTCCAGCGCACTCCCCAATGGGCGTAGAATTGCCTGTCCTCGGTTGCTAAGAGCGCACGCACCAGATGCGGCGGCATTTGGCTGATCGGGGTCAGGACACGACGCTCGGTATAGAACTCGTAGAACGGCTGATCGTAGCGATCGTACAAACGCGTGAGCAGACGCGGCTTGATGTTGTAGACCGCCTCGATCGGAGGAAGTTCGCTCGAGTAACGCCAGAGAGTCGCCCCGATCCACCCGATCAGCGCGGCACAGAGAGCGGGGATCAGAATCCAGAGAGTGTGCCGCCGCCGCCGTCGGCGTTGCTCCTCCGGCGTCAGGCCCGCCACGGAACGGTTCGGGAGCCGGTTCAGGATGTTATCCAGACTCGGCCTGTCGGAATGGGATGCCATCGTTCGTTTTACGCGCGAAAGCCTGTTGCGATACCCCGCCACGAGGCGAGTCAACGTCAGCCGAAACCCCGACGCGGTCAAGGAAAAAGCCTTGTGGCCCTTTGCCGGTCCGGTGTATCATGGCCAAGCTCTTCGTGGAGCGGGAGTTGCAGGCATGGGAATGGCACCGGCCGACAAACAAATGGCGATCATCCGTTCGGGGACAGTCGAGATCCTCCCCGAGGGTGACCTCGAGAAAAAGCTCGCGCGCAGTGTCGCGGAGAACCGACCCCTCCGGGTGAAACAGGGGTTCGATCCGACAGCGCCGGACATCCATCTCGGACATACCATCGGCCTGCGTAAGCTCAAGCAATTCCAAGACTTAGGGCACCAGGTGATCCTCATTGTGGGCGACTACACCGGAATGGTCGGCGATCCTTCAGGCCGCTCGGCGACCCGTCCGCGACTGACCGAAGAGGAGGTGCGTCGCAACGCCGAGACCTACCTGACCCAGTTTTTCAAGGTCCTCGACCGCGCTCATACCGAGATTCGCTGGAACGGCGAGTGGTTCTCGAAGATGACTTTCGCGGAGATCATGCAATTGGCATCGCGGATGACGGTCGCCCGGATGCTGGAGCGCGATGATTTCGAGACCCGGTACCGCGCTGGAGAGCCGATCTCGATCCACGAGATGTTCTATCCGTTGATGCAGGCGTATGATTCGGTGGCGATGCGGGCCGACGTCGAAATCGGCGGCACCGATCAGAAGTTCAATCTCCTGGCGGGACGGCAGATCCAGGAGGATTACGGCGTTCCGGCGCAGGCGATCCTGACGCTGCCGATCCTGGTCGGCACCGATGGCACTGCGCGGATGAGCAAGTCGACCGGGAACTATATCGGGGTCGACGATCCGCCGGGGGAGATGTTCGGCAAGACGATGTCGATTCCCGACGAGCAGATCGTGCCGTATTTTGAACTGGCCGCCGATGTGCCGCTCGAACGGATCGCCGCCGCGCGCCGTGAACTGGAAGGCGGCGCCAACCCGCGCGACCTCAAAATGGAGCTGGCCGAAACGTTCGTGCGGATGTATCACGGGGCGGAGGCGGCGCGGGCGGCACGCGCGGAGTTTGTGCAGCAGTTCTCCGAACGTCGCGCCCCCGACGAGATCGAGACGTTTACGATCCGGACCGGCGCCGCAACGATGCGACTGGCCGAGATCATCTGCACCGCGGGCGGGGCGGCGAGTCTCGGCGAGGCGAAACGTAAGATCAAGCAGGGTGGCGTGCAGATCGACGAGACACGCCAGACCGATCCTTTGGGTGATATCCCGACCGGCACGGCTTTCGTGTTGAAGGTGGGGAAACGATTCTATCGGCGGATTGAATTCGCAAAGGAATAAGGTACGGAGCATATGGAAATCCTCGAAAAAATCAGCGAACAGTTGGTGCGGTTACGGAGGTATCTTTGACATCGACGGTCTGACCGCACGGATCGCCGAGCTGGAGAAGAAGACCGCCGTCGACGGGTTCTGGAACGACACCAACGCCGCCCGCACCATCTTCAAAGAACTTTCCACCGCGAAGCTCTGGGTGAATGAGTACGAGGCCCTTGAACGGCGTCGTGAGGATATCGAAACGCTCGGGCAGCTTGCCGCCGAAGAGGGCGATGCCGCGGTGCGCGATGAAGCGACCGCCGAGGCGGAGAGTCTCGCCGCCGACGTCGACCGCTTCGAATTCAGGTCGCTGTTGTCCGGTGAAGACGATCCGAACGACTGCCTCCTGACCATCCATTCGGGTGCCGGGGGCACCGAATCATGCGACTGGGCGGAGATGCTCCTGCGCATGTACCTGCGCTGGATCGAGCGGCGCGGTTTTCGTGCCGAAACGCTCGACTACGCCGCCGGGGAAGAAGCCGGCATCAAGTCGGTGACGATGGAAGTGGCGGGCGCCTTCGCCTACGGCTACCTGAAAGCCGAAATCGGCGTGCATCGGCTGGTGCGGATCTCGCCGTTCGACGCCAACAAACGCCGGCACACCTCGTTTGCCTCAGTCTCGGTTCTTCCCGAGGCGGGGGAAGAGGTGGTGATCGACATCAAGGATGAGGACATCCGCGTCGATACCTACCGCGCCTCCGGCGCCGGCGGCCAGCACGTGAACAAGACCTCGTCGGCGGTGCGCATCACCCACGAACTGACCGGGATTGTGGTCCAGTGCCAGTCGGAGCGCTCCCAGCACAAGAACCGCGACTCGGCGATGAAGGTCCTGCGCGCGCGCCTGTATCAACTCGAAAAGGAAAAAGCCGACGCCAAACGCGCTGAAATCGAGAAGAAGAAGAAGAAAATCGAATGGGGCAGCCAGATCCGCTCGTATGTCTTCCAGCCCTACCAGATGGTCAAGGATCACCGCACCGACGTGGAAACGTCGAACGTCCAGGCGGTCATGGACGGCGACATCGATGCATTCATCGAGGGTTTTCTGAGCCACGGCCAGACCGATGTGGTCGCGGCGGAAAACGCCTGACTTTCGTACTTGCAGCCCGATGCATGAGGACGTTGATTCCGACATGAATCCTTTGCGCCGTATTCGCGAGCGCGCCCGACGTGCCGGTGCGCGTATTGTCCTGCCCGAAGGAACCGAACCCCGCGTCCTGCAGGCGGCGCGGACGATTGTCGCCGACGAGATCGCGCGCGTCGTTCTTTTGGGCGACGAGACCGCGGTGCGCAACGAGGCCGCCAAGGTGCATCTGTCGCTGCGCAACGTCACGATCATCGACCCGGTCCGCTCCGACAAGCTGGAGCCGTATACCGCCGCGCTACGTCAGCATCAGCCCCAGCGCTTCGCGAACGAGGACAACGCCCGCCGTCAGATAGCCAATGAACTCTGGTATGGGGCGATGATGGTGCGGTTGGGCGATGCCGACGGGATGGTCGCGGGATCGGTCCACACGACGATCGACGTGTTGCGCGCCGCCCTGCGTGTGGTCGGGAACGCGCCCGGCATCAAGACGGTATCGGGCTACTTCTTCATCGTCATGCCGCGCTACCGCGAAACGGTGTACAAGTCGTTCGTGTTCGCCGATTCCGGTGTGGTCCCCGATCCCGACGCCGCCCAGTTGGCCGACATCGCGCTCAACTCGGCGGGCGCCTACCGGGTGCTGACCGGCGACGAACCGCGGGTGGCGCTCTTGTCGTTTTCCACCAAAGGCTCGGCGCGGCATCCGATGCTCAGCAAGATCACCGAAGCGTTGTCGCTGGTACGGCGCCGTCAACCCGATCTGATCTGCGATGGGGAATTGCAGCTCGACGCGGCGATTGTCCCCGAAGTCGCGCAGACAAAGGATCCCGACGGGGCGCTGGGCGGCGACGCCAACGTGCTGATCTTCCCCGATCTGAATTCCGGCAACATCGCCTACAAACTCGCCGAGCGCCTCGCCGGCGCACAGGCGATCGGCCCCCTCATCTCCGGTCTCGACAAACCGATCAATGACCTGTCACGCGGCTGCTCCGTCGACGACATCGTCAACGCCGCCGCCGTCACCGCACTCACCTCCCGCCCGAATTTGTGACGGCGAATCTTGTATTCGTCCGGCGCGGCGACGCACCGACGCGTGTCAGGCGATCACAAGGATCGCCGCTACGATCCGTGATTGGATAATCTACGGCGAGTCGTTCCGAGGGGACTCGCAGATCCCGACCTTTGGTCGGGGCGAGGAATCTGCTGGTCCCGGCGACGGGGAAATCACGCTGACCGATGATGAGGGCGCTGCGGCATCCGTGGGCGACGCACCGGGGCGCCCCTACGAATCGCGACGCGTATTCAGGTGTGACTTTCCGGAGACGTAGGGGCAGGTCTAAGACCTGCCCTCTGGTGATCACAAGGGCCGCCGCTACGGACAGGGCTCGCAGAACTCCATTAAGGGGTCTGCGCCGCGGAATGTGACGTTCACGAGGTGCACCACATCGAGGATGTCGGTGTCGTTGCTGCAATCGACGTCGGTTCGATCGTGCGGACACTGCGGGAACGGGTCACTCTGGGATGCCGCGCTGCGGAAGGCAACGTCCACGGCCTTGACTACATCGAGCACGTTTGACACGCCGTCGCAGACCGGGTCGGACAGACAAAAGCAGTAGCACTCCGAACTGGGCGGTGCACAGGTTCCCGAGCTATCGCAGCAGAGACACTCAGGATCGGGGAATGCGCGAAACACATCCTCGTGATTCACCAAGCCCCACTCACGACTAATGTCCCCATTGAAGTCCACGTCATAGGTGGACATCAGGGCCCCGTAGACATCCGCGCTCCACGAGCACCCCAATTCGTACTGCTCCAGACCCGGTTCCCACTGCCACACTTTGTAAGTCGGGTGAAAAGTCATCAGCAGTTCATCCAGACCATCGCAGTCCGTGTCCGCCGCGTGACAGGGCGTGATCCCTATGAAACCCGTGAATTCCTGAAAGACGTCCTCAACTTCAAACGTGTTGTCCCCTGTCGCCAGAAGCAACTGGTAGTAGAACCCCAGGAGATTCCCGGAAGAATGCCCCAGTAGAGCGCGGACAATCCCGTCCGGCTTGGGTCGGCACGCCACCGCGTTGAAGTTCCCCGAGCCTGGGAGCACCGCCCCAACAGACCCGACAAAGATGAGCACGGGGTCCTGCCACTCGAACAGACTGTACCCAGAGTAATGCGCCGAAATGAACTCCATGCGGCCATCACTGTCGAAATCTGCGGCCGCCGGCCGTCCTTTCGCCCCCAAAGGTGCTTCAACGTCCGCGATCTTCAGGAATGTCCCGCTAAGAGAATCATACTTGATGAGAACGGCACGCGCCGTGCCACCCAGAGTGTGTGGGGTGACGAAAATCTCCGTGAACCGATCTGCATCCAGGTTGACAGCGATCGGGTCCATGACTACATCGAATCCGGGCCAAATCCAGCCGGCACGAAGAGTCCAGTCCGGGGCTGAGTAGATCATCAGCTGATCCGCCCACTGACAGACCAATTCGATCTGCCCGTCCTGATCCAGGTCCTCGGCGATCCAGGGACTGGCGTCGCTCAAAGATATTGTGTCCGACGTATGGTTCAACATCGAATCCACATCATGCCGGACAACACGGCGCCTTCCCGGCTCGTAGACGTAGATCTCGCTCACCCCCCGAGCAGAATCGAAGCGGGGTGCCAGGTGACTCGACGGCACCCAGAATTCGATGTTTGGAGGGCAGTCCACTGTGGCAAACGAACTGCTGAGATCTGATCTCTGGACGGTCTCAACGTACGGCGCTTTCAGGCTCGCTACCCAGTCCGGAACCATGCCGCCGACCGATCGCCGGTCCATACTCTCGGTGCCCGGGGCGGTGACGAGCATGAGCACACCGACCGCCGCCAGGCAGCCTGTGGTGACTATCTGTCTCACATCTTCAATATATCGGCATTTCGAGTTTTTCCAAGCGGGGATGCAGGTGTCTGAATGTCATCGCCGTTTCCCCTCACCCCCCGCTCTCTTTGAGCACGGGGTCTTTCGACCGACCTGAACCTCCCCCGATTTAGTGGACACACCGAGAAGGGTGGGTTTGATTGGGTCAGGAGGTGTGTTCATGGGGAAGTACCGTCAGTATGACCGGGCGTTCAAGGAGGAAGCGGTGCGTCTGTCGGTCGAGGAAGGCCGTCC